>CALFWI010000176.1 GCA_937928615.1 uncultured Saprospiraceae bacterium
GTTATAGTAAAACCTGTAAATGTTATTTTATCTTTAAAAGTGAGACAATTAAGGGGAGTGGAATACTAATGGGAATTAAAGAGATAGAAGTTGATAATCGAGTGACGAGTGGGCAAATAATTCAATGAGCAAGGGGAATAAGGAATATTGAATAACTTATATCAAAAAGCCCAAGTTCTAAAAAAGAACTTGGGCTTTTAATATATAGACCACTGGTCAATTTATTTAACCAAAATTAATTTTTTAGTTAAAGTACCAGCTTCTGTTTGTAAAACTACGAAATACATTCCACTTAATAGATTTGCTCCTGAAATTTCATATTTGTAATTGCCCTTTTCCATCATACTTCCATTTTCTAACACTTTAACTAATTGTTGAGTAGCCGAATAGACTGCTAAATGTGTTTTTTGAGCTTTAAATAATTGAAAATCAATCGTTGCGCTGTAACTAAATGGATTCGGATAAATCGCTAAATCATGTTTTTTTAACAGTAAATTAGTCCCCGTTTGTGAATTATTGCTAACTACGCTTGAGGTTTCGTTCGTTACTACTGTTTCATCGTCTGTTTCTACTGGATTTAAGCATTCCTCAATTACTGCGGAAAAATTAGATCCTGCCATAGCGTGAAATCCTGGCATCAAGAAAACTTTATCACCTCCTTTGAAGGTAACATTTCCACTGGTTGGAATACTAACCTCGTTCTTAGTTGCTACAAAAAAAGCATCATAAGTGCCGTCTGGTACTGGATTGTCATCAATAATAAGTAAGGCCTTAGAACAAACATCTGTGCCGGTACCTGTTAATAGTTTAGTTGATTTGGTGTGATTGAATAAGCTAAATAATTGTTCGCTATCCGTACTGCATAAATCTGCGTTGGAGGCATAAGCCATTGAATGTACAAATAAAAAGACGAGCAATAAGACTTGTCGCATAAATAATAAATTAATCGGTTATGGAATCTACTTTAAATTATAATAATTTTGATAATGATGAAGTTGTTCGAATAAAATTTTGCAATGATATCTTAAATTACTATTAAATTACTATTAATTTTTTTTAATCTAATAAAGATTTTATGTTTTGAAGATGAATGATTATAATTTTAAACAATATATAAACTTTATTTGAAAGAGGAAAACTATATAGTGTTTTATTTTAATATTTAAGAAAATAAATCATCCAATACTTCTTGCTCCAAATGAATAACGAAATCAAATAATTGTTGTTGTCCCTCCTTAGGCAATTGGTCAAATAGTAAATCCCCGTTCTTAATAATAGCGCTTCCTATGGTTAATCCTTTGATGTCAAGAGCCGTGTAGACATCGGGGCGTTTTTGCATTTTAGCAATTAGATGCTCAACAATTTCTATGATTTTTTTTACTAAAACTCTATCGTGTAAGGTTTCAAATAAATTTTGACTACTGTCAATAAATGCTTCTAAATCCTGTTTGGACAGTTGGGTTGTAAATGCATTAATATGCTCGATGGAGTAGGGAGGGAGTATCTCTGATAAAATAGCTTGTTCAACTAATTTATTTTCAAACTGAGTAGCGGTTCTAAAGGAACGTAATGCTTTTAAACCTGCACTTAAAATTTTGGGTAAATGTCTGCCGTATTTGAATATCAACCTTCCTGAATCTAATAGAATACGCAATAATTTTTTTGGCTGTTGGATATAGCCATCTAAACTTTGAAATGCCTCATCTAATTCTGCTCGCTTAGCAGGTGGTGGATAAATATAATCTAAAAAGTAATCTCGAAAAAGACTAATTCTTGCGGCTGTAAAGAAAGGGGGTAAATCATATTTTTGATGAAGGGTGTCGTATTGATAACGGTCTTTGATAACTTTTCGATAGCCTAAGATGACTTCGGCTAAAATTTCTTTTTGAGTGTGTTTTTTGTTCATTACTGGAAAATAGACTTAAATAGTTTCAAATAAGGCTGTTAGTGGCTTTCTTACCTTTGGGGCATGTTGTGTTACATCTTCTGCGGAACGATAACCTATTGGACAAACCAAGACCGCAGTTAATCCTTTGGCTTTTAAACCCAAAATTTCATCGTATTTTTCTGGTTCGAATCCTTCCATAGGACAAGCGTCTATATTTAATTCGCCACAAGCTGCTAATAGATTCCCTAAGGCGATATAAATTTGTCGAGCATTCCAATCTAGTATTTCTGCTGGCGTTTTTGCCTTGATTTTACTTTTCATAAAATCCCCATATCCTGTCAATTTATCTAATGGAATACTTTGGACATTTGCTTTGAGTGCCACATATTCATCGACCATGTCTGGGGTAATTTCATTAAAAGCACAGAAAACCAAAACATGAGAGGCGTCTACTACTTGATTTTGTCCCCAAGAAGCTACTTGCATTTTGGCTCTTACTTGAGCATTTTTAATATTCAATACTTTATAAGGTTGTAAGCCATAAGAAGTTGCGGTCAACTGAATGCATTCCATTAAAGTAGCTAAATCGGCTGCATTTATCTTTTTAGCCGCATCGAACTTTTTTGTGGCATACCGCCATTTTAAACTTTGGACAAGTGAACTTCCACTAATTGCTACTTCAGACATGTTTTATTAAAGTTTATATAAACAAAATTATAAGGATTAATAACTATCATCAACTATGCTTGCATAGAAACAATTATTAATAATAATATTTTTGTATTACTACGAGTAATTGTATTCAACTTATTGGTATTTCAGACATCAAAACCATCCTTTTTGTTTATGAAGAAGCCTTAATTTTGTTTTATCTGTTACTTTTAGTACTTCTTCGTTTCAGAAATAGGGATATCTGACGACTTTTATGAATTTATTACTAGTTTTAAGCATTGAGATTGTGAACAGATAAAATATAAAATGCTATGCAAAAACATACCGTATTTGGAGCAGGATTGATTGGTGGTTTTTTAGGTGGGGTACTTACTGCTCTAGATTTAAATACGACTTTAGTCTGTCGGCCTGCTGTTAAGCAAAAATTAGCCAATGGATTATTATTGACCGATTATTCTGAAAATAAAGCAATTGTCAAGCGGTTGAATTTAATAGATAATGAAGATTTAGCTAGTAATAAATTTGAGAATTTGGCTTGTGACTTTCTTTGGATAACTGTAAAATGTACCGCCATGGAAAGCGTTAGTAAAGCAATTTATCCTTTTGTAAAGGAAAACACCATTATTTTTTGTTGTCAGAATGGCCTAGGTTCTGACCAAATAATAAAAGCGCAATTTCCAGATAATATCGTCCTAAGAGTAATGGTGCCTTTTAATGTAGCAGAACCAAAAGCAGGACATTTACATAGAGGGTCGGAAGGGACGATGTATGTAGAAAGTATTCCTGTAGTGGAGGAAATAATTACTGCTTTAACTCAACAAATCAATACGCCGATTATGCGGGTAAAGCAAACGACAAATATGGATGCTATTTTATGGGCTAAGCTACAACTAAATCTTGCTAATAGTGTCAATGCATTAGCCGACATTCCTGTAAAGTCGATGCTAGAACAGCGTGCTTATCGCTTGGTGAATGCTGCTTTGATGAGCGAATTGCTTGCCGTAACAAAAGCATTAAAGGTAGATTTACCTAAATTGACCGCTGTTTCTGCTGCATATATTCCAACGATTCTAAGTCTGCCTTCTTTTATTTACAAACGCATCACTAAAAAAGTGTTGGCCATTGACCCAACGGTACGGTCTTCTATGTGGTGGGATTTGTCGCAAGGAAAAAAGACAGAAATTGACCATCTGAACGGTGCCGTTGTTCGTGCTGCAGAAAAATTAAATATTCCGTGCCCTGCTAATAAAAACATCATCCAACTCATTAAAAAAATGGAACAAACACCAGTTGTCAATCGAACTGGTGGAATTTCTGGTAAAGGACTTTTAGCAGCAATTAAAAAACACTAATCCGCTAATAAAAACGTAGTCATTGTCTTACCAACTGCTTCAGGCTGTTCATTTACTATAAAATGTCCTCCTTTGAGCCGCTGAACCTGTACATTTGTAAAACACTCTTCAACTCCTTCTACCTATATAGTTTATGAAATTAGCTCCTTTCGCCTCTATTCTTTTTATAAATTGTTTGTTTTTTGGTAATTTAAAGACACAATCCTTACCCGCTATTCGTTCAGATGTTTTGGCTTATGAAGTTTTTTTGCAACCAAATTTTAGTGAACAAGAAATTGAAGGAAAGGAGGTCATAAAGTTTAAATTACCTACCAAATCAGACAAAGTTATTTTTGATATAGGCAATTTGAATATCCTAAAATTGACAGGCGAACATATTAAAGGATTTGAACAAAAAGGGACAGCAATAATTGTTGCCTTAGCTAAAAATAATGAGTCAATCTATACTTTACAAATATCGTATCGAGGAAAACCTAAAAGAGGATTAATTTTCATTTCCGAAAAGGAAGCGTTGTATACTGTCTATTTCACAAGCGAATGGATGGTTTGTAATGCTATTCCCGACGACAAAGCAACCTTACAATTGGATTTATTAATTCCTAATCATTTAACAACTATTGCTAGCGGCGTTTTAGTCAATATCATTCATAAGACGAATAACAACACTTTATATACTTGGCAGCAAATCTATGAAACACCAGCTTATACGTATGGTTTTACGGTTGGTGAATTTAACAAAGTTCAAGAAATGCATAATGGTGTTCAGTTAAATTATTATGCACCTGATTATACATCCTCTGAAATGGAGGTCATCTTTAATACTACTGGAGATATGCTATCATTTTTTGAAGAAAAAGCAGGCGTTCCTTTTCCTCAAAAAAAGTATAGCCAAATATTGATGGGGAATCATTATCAAGAAATGTCTGGTTTTGCCATGTTAAAAGGTACTTATGGCAAAATGACTTTAAAAGATAGCATGGAGACCAATTTAATGGCACATGAGTTAGCTCATCAATGGTGGGGGAATAGGCTTACGTGTAAAAATTGGCAACACTTTTGGCTGAACGAAGGATTGGCTACTTTTATGTCCGCTGCTTATAATGAACATTGTTTTGGGCAGCAAAAATACCAGCAAGATATTGACGCCTATTTTAATGTGTATGATAAAATAAAAGCTAAGGGAAAAGACAAATCACTAGTGTTTTCCAATTGGTTGAATCCAACCAGAGATGACCGAAACTTAGTTTATTTTAAAGGGGCTTATGTGCTGCATTTATTACGAGAAGAAGTAGGGGATGACTTATTTTGGAAAGGCATTAAACATTATACCCAAAAACATTTTGGTCAATCGGTAGTGACTCAGGATTTTCAATTAGCAATGGAAGTCGCTACGAATCGAAATTTAACGGACTTTTTTGAAATTTGGGTCTATTAGTAGATGATTCTTTTAATCAGGTCTACTATTTTGTGTTAAAACATATTGTTTTTATAAATTTATTGCTACCTTCTGTTGATTTATTTAATTTGAAGATATACGGAAATAAAAAAATCAGCGTATTATTACTAATTATGCTCAGTATTCTGTCTCAAAATGCCCTACGATGCCAGCCATAAAACAAAAAATAACCGAATCTATGAAAACCAAGCAGAACCCCTTGGTTTATCTAGAATATACACCTGTTCAAAAATCAAAATTTAAGCTTAAAAACTTATTTAAGGCTTCGCAAAATACCCGATTTTGTATGGGCTATGTGTCTCATCCCTATGAAGCTACTTTCCGCATTACGACTTGTCGCCATTTAATTTCTAATCCATTAGGGGAAATTCCTTCGAAAGCAGATATCTTAGAAGGTTTGGAAGTTTTTGCTCGGTATGAGGGCGTTCATAAAAAATTCCATAGTTTGATGTTTGAGGATGTTAATATTAAAATACATGACGATGAATTGGCCGATATTTTATTTATCGAAATTACCCACCCAGATAATTATAATTTTCAATTATTAAATCAGGCGGAGGCAACTTGTCGCAAGCGATTTCCTGGCAGTCAAGTCTATTATTTTCAACATCCAAAAATAGCCGCCTATTTTAAATTATTGGAAGGTACGATTACGCCTAAGCAAATTTATATTACAGGGATTACCAACGATGGCAACTTCTTTTTTACAGAAGAACCACCCGCTAAACATTATCGAGCTTTCCATACTATTAATATAACTAAGGAAGTTTCTATTCAGGGAGCGTCGGGTAGCCCTATTCTCAGTCGACAAGGAGAAGTGGTTGGTATGATTTGCGCTCATGCTCAAGCCAATGGAAAAGGTATTTATTTGTCTATTGAGAAAATTGAACGTTTGTATAAAGAAATCAAGGATTATCACTTATTAAGGAAGAGGTAAATGACCTTTCTTATTCAATTCATCAAAAAAGTGCTACTAAGTAGTCTTTCAATTAATAATGTCGGTATCTTTTGATAAAATATTGCCGATAACTTCGTTAAAATTTATTTCCGTAGCGACAGCTCCCGAAGTGTCGGGACAAATTATGCAAAGAAATTTTGCCTCGTTCTCGACAAATTTTATTCCAAAATCTACCCGACATTATCAACTCGAAGGACTACTAAGTAATACTAAAAAATAACTCCGATTAAAATCCCGATTGAAAATACCTCGAAGAATCGGGGAGAACTGGGACAAATTACGGAGAACAACTATAATTCGTGGGGGTAATAAATTTGTGGGGAATTAAATACAAAATGTCCAACTTATTTTTTACCTGTTACTCAATTAATTTTATAAATGGACCTTATCACTTTTCGCCCTGCAACTGCTGCTGATTTACCAATTTTGCTTGAATTTGAGCAAGGAATTGTTTCCACAGAACGACCCTTTAATCCAACGTTAAAAGCGGAAGGAGTTATTTACTATGATATTGCCGCTTTGATTGACCAACCAGACGCGGAAGTAATCGTGGGCATCATCGACGAGCAGATTATTACATCTGGTTATGCGCTTATTAAACAGGCTTCGTCGTATGTTCAACATGATACTTATGCCCTTTTAGGTTTTATGTATGTCGATCCGACAGTTCGTGGTAAAGGCATTAATAAGTTATTGATGGAACAATTAATGAATTGGGCAAAAGTGCAACAGGTTTTTGAAATTCGATTATTCGTTTATTCGGAAAATAGGCCTGCTATTCGAGCTTATGAAAAAGCTGGTTTTAAAGAATTGATGACAGAGATGCGCTTAGATTTAAGTTTAGAATAATGCTTTAAATTCCATCTTATTCATATACAAAAAATAAGAAATAAATAATAAAACCATCCCGCTAATTTGTAAGGTCAAATCGTGCCCTAAAGCGTTATGGGCTAAGATGGCTAGCAATAAATCAAAAGCCATCCCTGAATAAACCCAATGCTTCAGGAAAGAAGTTCGGGGAATCAATAGGCCGATAACTGCGAAAGCTTTTAGTGGACCAATAATGGCTGGTAGATAATCTGGGTATCCAAATCCTTTCCACATTTCCATGTATTGAGGCGTTGCTTCAAGTGCCATTTTTGCAGAAAAAGTGAATAAAGCAGCTACTAAAATCGTCGATAGCCAATAGAGTATTTTTGATAGGTTCATTTTTTAGTTGATTTCATTGTAAAATTGATGTTTAAACAAGAAAGCTAACAACTTTTGATAAAGATAAGTTTTGTTAGATATGCTCCCAACTAAATGGAGTGAGTCTCTCGATTCCCAATCTTGAAATAGATAGTCAGATTTAAAATTGATATTACAAAAATTGTTATCGCTACTTAGTAACGTCTACCATCCGTGTTCCTTCACTAATCCGTGGTATTAATTGCTACCACGGATTAGTGAAGGAACACGGATAATTATCAATTCTTTACCAGAAATTTGCCATTCAGTACTATGCGTATACCAATACTTTTAATGAAGGTGTTTCTGTTCAAGATCATTCTTCCAAATAAGCATCAAAATCAACCCAAAAATAGCGCCCCCTATATGCGCAAAATGTGCAATGTTATCCCATTCAAAATTGGTCACCCCCAAAAATAATTCAATTCCCATGTAAATAGGCATAAAGTACTTTGCCTTAATGGGGTAAGGAATAAATATAATTTGCAATTGCAAATTGGGATATAGAAAGGCAAAAGCGGCGAATAAACCCATAATAGCGCCAGAAGCGCCGACCATTGCTCCGTTAAATTTGGCATTGATGCCACCTAGATAAGGGTCTGTATAATTTTTTCCATTGGCAATGGCTTCTGCACCATCGGTGCTTACAGTCTTGATGATATCAGCGGCGACATCTGCTAATTCAAAAGAGACAATGCCCATATGCAATAGAAAAGCACCTATGGCAGAGAAAAAATAGAGTAAGAGGAATCGTTTCGTTCCTAAAGTCCTTTCTATTACACTTCCAAACATCACTAAAGCATACATGTTAAAGGCCAAATGGGCAAGTCCACCATGCATAAAAAGATGCGAGAGTAGTTGGTGAGGCATAAAGAGTGGACTTTCGTAATAATGCAACGCCAATAATTGATTGAGCTGTGGCATTAAATAGGCGAGTCCAAACATGCCAATATTAATGAATAATAAGATTTTAGTCGCTTTTGGTAACGTATTTAGAAAATTAGTGGCGGTATTCATAATTGGATATTAGTATGATCAACTCCTTAGTTGGAGCTAATAACTTGCAAATAACAATTTTTTACCAAAAAATAATAGAAAGAATAGCTGAATTGATTCAACTATTCTACTAACATTTTTTTAGAGCTTGTTGGGAATTTATCTTTCGGACTAAAAAATGTCTTTTTTATCTCCAAAAATAAACTTCCAACAAGCTCTTATTTATTATCCATAAAAACAGTTTCCGTTGCAATGACCGATATATTTTATCTCTTTTTCTATTATTTGCAACCCTCCCTTCTTTTTTTGCATTATCTAGTAAAAGGAATGTACCAATAACTTAAATCTATGCGAACCTATTTTCTTGCTGCCTTTTTAAGCCTACTTCTTTTTTCCAGTTGTTTGGAAAAATTTGACTTCGAACGACCCGATTCGATTAAAGATGCGATTGCTATCCAAGGTAGTATTACAAAGAGTAATCCTTCTTACGTTAATGTAACTTTGAAAGAGGTCTTTGATTTTGCTAATTTCCCAAAATTTTTATCGGCTAGTGAAGTCTTGATTATTGATGAGGCGGGCAACCAATTGGAATTAGAAACTCGAAGGCAAGGGTTTTACTATTTGACTATTCTAGATGACCATCCTTTTTTTAAAGTGGAAACAGGTAAAAAGTATAAAATTCGAGTAAGTGGATTGAGGAATAAAATATTTGAATCTAATTGGGAAGAATTATTACCTGTTCCTATTCCAGAAAAATTACGCACAGATAATGTGTCGACCGAAGTTACGGATAGATTTGGTATCGTGAGGGTGTTTAACGAATTGGGGTATTTTATAGATACGCCATTAAAAGCGCCAAACGCTACTCAAAACAGTAGATTACTTTGGGAATTAGAAGGTTTATTTAAACTAACGGATACCCCGTCCGTAGGGAAATGTTTTGATGGAGAAGCACCAGCACCCAAAGCTTGTTACATTCGAGATTCTCCGATACAAAATTATGTGACGTTTGATGGGACTAAATCTAGTGCAGATCGACTAGATAATTATCTTGTAGAAGCCATCAATTTTACAGGTAATTTAGCGGAAGGCTATTATATCACGATTTTACAACAGTCCTTGACCGAAAGTGCTTATGATTATTGGTCACAAGTGGCGACGGCAGTTAACCGAACAGGAGATTTATTTCAGCAACCTACAGGACTAGTGTCCAATAATTTGCAAAATATAGAGGACCCCAGTGAATCGGTATTTGGTTATTTTTATGCGACGGAAGAACGACCGATTCGTCTTTATATTGAACCGCAAGGACAGGCTACCTGTCCAATTGTCTCTCAAAATGGAGTCGTGGCTGAATTTTGCTGTGATTGTAGAAGAATTGGTTCGCCTGTTAAACCTGATTGGTGGGTGGAATAATTCCTAGATGATTGACAAGAAATTTTAAAGTTGCTAGTTGCTGATTACTAGTTGTTTTAGGGCAACCAGCAGCCAGCAGCAACTCTTTAAGATAATACTTGTCAAAAAAATATGAATTATATTATTGGAGAAATCGCTCCTAAAACTTCCGTCCAATCATAATTTGACCATGAAAAAGTGTTGGTTTCAGCACTGTTTCATTTGTTTGACTCCAATTCGTTAAGTCCTTGACAATCGCTAATTGAGCCCCTATATAATATTTTTTAGAAAAATGATAATTAAGGTCAAATGAACCCATTGCGCCAATGGCAAAACTAGATTTATAAATAGGACTTGTTGCGTTATAATCTATGATTTCTGGATTAACTGTTTTTCCACTGGTATGCGTACTTAAAGTTAACATGGTCCCAAGCCCAAAAGCGTATTCCATTTTTCGATTTCGTAAGCTATATTTTACGGTTAATGGAATGGCCCATTTTTGAAAAGAATTATAATGTACAACCCTCCTTGTCTGCTCCACATTGATGATTTTGTCTCCATAAATTTTCGTGGAATCACCAGTAAAAGAATTGACTTGGATTTCTACTAAGGCAGCTTCCTTTGTTCTTTGTTGAGTCTCAACTTGATTATAATCAAATTTACTATAATTTTTTGACCACATCAAACCAGTGGATATCGCCCAATTTGGTTTTAATTGATACCCCAATTGTACCGCATAAGTATTGCCAAGGAAAGCTTTTTCGTATTTTGCCCTTTCTTGACTAATTATTGTATTTTCCCAATTAGGCGTCCAATAATTTACCCCAGCACCCAAAGCCATAGAAAAACGGGCTGATTGAGCGTTTTTTTCCACAGCTAAAGGTTGACTTAATGGTAATGGCTTAATAGCAGATAAACGCAGGTAATTTAAGAGCTTAAAAGGCTTTTTTTCTAAAGCGGTTAAAGCCCAAATTATCTTTTCTTTTTCTGTACTAATAGAATTAATTACCGCTTTTAATGGGGATAACGTGTTGTTAAATGCAGTCGGGGGAGCAACACTATTTAGTTGCTCCATTTCCTTAATTGTTGGCGAAATAATATGCTTTTTTATCGGCGTTTTAATAGTTTGTTTTAGGGTAGATTCCTCTTGATTTTCTGGTGTTTTTTCGCTACCCTGTAGCTTATCAATACGGGGTGTATTTTCTATTATTGTTTTGGTTGGATTTAGATTTGCTAACCCCGCCTGAATGTTTGCGGATAGGTTTTTAGTATTTAGTAAATCTTTTTTAGTAATAATGAATGAAGCATTTCCACCAATTGATTCTTTATCCTCGATATTTGCTTTGATTACCTTATTTAAGGAGGTAACTGATATTTGAACTGCTTGCTCAGTTGAGTTCTCTATTGTCCTATTAGATGCTTGTTCCGTAGTGATTTTATCCAAACTTGATGGAGAGGGGATACTTACAACTTCCTTTTTGGATGGGTTACTTAGTACTTCTTGTTGATTTGCACCAATCTGAAAAAGTGTGACTAAGCCTAAGGTAACGCCCATTCCAAGTAGGAAAAAGATTAATTTCCAAGACCTAAAGCGTTTTGGTTTATTTATGGGAATGGGGGTTTGAGCCATCTTTTCAAAGATACCTTTCTGCATATCGTCCCAGCCAAATCCCTCTGGCAATGGACTTTCTTCCCGAAGCTTGCCTTTTAAATGATCAAAGGGTTCCATAAATAATTGCTTTAGAATGTGGAAAAATATTTTTTTTAATCCACTTAATCGCTCTAAATAATTGAGAACGAGAAGTCTCTGGTGTAATGGTCAATAATTCACCAATTTCTTTATGACTATAGTCTTCTATCACTGATAGAAGGAAAATAGTTCTATAACCTTTTGGCATATTGACTAATAATTGCTCAATTTCTACTTTACTTAACTGGTCTAAATAAGCAAAAGTGTTTTCTGCGGTATCTGGCGTTATCGTTTCCTCTAATCGTAAATTGAAATTAATGGTTCGTTTCAAGAGCGTTGCACAACGATTGGCGGTAATTCGACTAATCCAATTTTTAAATTGCCCTTTATTTATATCATAATTCTCTAAAGAAGCAAAAATATGAGAAAACGCCTCTTGCATAGCATCTTTACGATAACTTTCATCGGGAATATAATTTTTGATAATAGTGTAGACATAGGGCGCACAAGCTTCATATAATTGACGTTGAGCCAATTTATCCCGAGCAATACATCTATTTATCAAAGCTAATGATACCATATTTAGGTTAGGAAACCGAAAGTTTTAAGTTAAGATAATTGAGTTGATGAGGATAGGAGTCAATGAGGTTACGAGTAGTCAAATTGCGACTCCTTACCTCATCGACTCCTTATTGTTATTTATTCCTCACCGTCATAACATTCCTGAATGACGTCAAATAAATCTTCAATACTATTAATCGTTATCACTTGATTGTCAGACTGTCTAGTAATACCAATTGGGTAAACTAGGTCTAATCTTGCATTTTCTGTTTCCGAACTCGTAGGGTTACTCTGGTATTCAAAAATTTCTTTATCGCTGTTAAATACAAAGACAATTTCATCTTCATAAGTTCCACTAATAGGATAATTAATCGTGTAACAAACACTAGTAGAATCTTCTGTGAAAGGTTGTGCTAATAAAGCTAATAGAAAGACGTCACTTTGTTCAAATTCCCCTACCTCGGCATCACATTGCTCGAATAAAATTTCCAATTCTTCAGCAGAATTTGCCGTTACTTCTTCCCCTTCTGGACTAGTTAACGTCAATGGATAGACATAATCCGTTAATTCCCCTTGTAGCATTAAATCACATAATTCTTCGTGATTATTAACGGTCTTAATTTCACCGTCCGAAGTAAATACGTCGAAAGGAAAGTTTATTTCATAACAATAAATGTATTCAAAACCATCTTCGTAATCCCAACCAAGAGAATCTTCATAGACTTCGTTGCAAGAAAATAATGTATTGAATAATTCTTCGACAGACGCTACCGAGATTACTTCTGTTTCATCTGTTAGGTTAATCGGAAAGTGGAAATAAACTTCCTTTTCTACTAATACCTCAATAAATGCAGCTTCATCTTCAACGGTAATAATACTTCCATCGATTCCATCTTCTAAAGAGATGGGATAAACCGTTTTATAACAAGAATTTTCATCGTCGATTAAATAGGCAGGGAAAATGAAATCATCCCAGCCACCGTCAGGAACACATTCTGCGAAAAGCGCTCCTAGCTGGTCATTGTTTTCTATTACTATTACTTCGCCATTGTCAACGGTCGCATTTAAAGGAAATTCAAAATCTACAATATATTCGGTTGAGTCCCATGTTGCTTCAAATAATTCAATAAAAATTGCTTCATTAGCTACCTCATGTACCATTCCTTTATTATCCAATAAATTAAAAGGAAAAATAATCGTCACACAATCGAAGTCAATGCCAGATTCTGCTGCCGTAGATCCATTAGACGTTCTACTAAATAAGGCATTTGCAGGTGGGGAAATAGTCGTAATCGTTGGTACTACTGTTTCTTCTTTTTCTGTTAAAGTATCAATATTTTCTTTTTGACAACTGGTTATAACCAAAAGTGCCAGTAAACTACTGAATATCCATAAACTAATTTTTTTCATGCTTGGTAATTTTTAATTGTTAGTTTTTTAATTGTGGTGACTGGACTTTGGAATTCCATCTATAATTATCTATTGTTATAGATTCCGTTGCACAAACCTGAAAAAAATATTTTTTTTTGTTAAAAGTATGGCAAGCATTATAAAATACTTGCCATTCCAGTCACCTAAAATATCGGATAGTTAATCTATATAGTTACTACCCACTCATAGTTATTGAATAATAGACTTTGCGTTGCAGCTAAGAAAAATAATTTTATTTCAAGTGAATGAAAGAATAGGGTTTCCTTTACTTATATTTGGGACTACTTGAAGCATGCTATCTTTTGAAATATGGAAATATTTCCGTCAAACAGTAACCAGCCTAACTCCTGTTTCTTATTTTAAATGAAGCGTTGAACTATCAATCATATCCACATAAAGTTTACTCTTTTTCAGAATAACTTTGAAATGGTGTACGTTTTCAGGGCTAACAAAAGAAAGTGCTACACCTGAATTTTCTGCACGACCTGTTCTACCAATTCGGTGGATGTAATCTTTCGGAGAACGGGGTAATTCGTAATTAATGACACAAGGCAAAAAGGCGATGTCAATACCCCTTGATAATAAATCTGTGGCGACTAATACAGGAAGGTTGCCTGCTTTAAATTGATTCAAGGCATTATTTCTTGCAGACTGACTTTTTTTACCATGAATAGCGGCGGCTTTGATGCCATTTTTCCGAAGTTTGTCTGCCACATTATCCGCTTTATAGCCAGAAGAAGTGAACACTAAAACCTGTTTTAATTCCTTTGTTTTAATCAAATATCGAAGCAAAGGTCCTTTTTCTTCTTCGGGTACAAAATAGCCTGATTGCTGGATTTGTTGAAGGGCTGTTTCCTCCGTTTCGATTTTTATAACCAGAGGGTCTTTCATCAAAATAGCTGACAAACTATCCAAATCTGGGCTTAAAGTTGCCGAAAACAAAAGATTTTGTCGGCCTCTTGGTAACAATGCTAGAATTTTAGTCATTTCTTCTTTAAAACCTAAGTTGAGCATTTTGTCTGCTTCGTCCAACACTAAGGTTTCTACGGCAGATAAATGAACCGCTTTAGAACCAACTAAATCTAATAAACGACCGGGCGTTGCGACTAAAACTTGGACGCCATTCATCGCCTTCATTTGAGGATTGATGGATACGCCACCATAGACGGTTAATGTTTTGACACGGTCTAATAATGTTTTACTAAAGGTGTTAAAAACTGCGGTGACCTGTATCGCTAATTCCCGCGTAGGCACTAAGACTAATACCAATGGATGCCTATTTTTTGCCGAAGCACTCCCCTGTAAATTAGCTAAGATAGGTAAGACAAAACTAGCTGTTTTTCCAGAACCTGTTTTGGCGATTCCTAGGATATTCTTTTTTTGTAAAATGGCTGGAATGGCAGCTGTTTGAATAGGGTAAGCAGTGGTATATTGTTGTTCTGCTAAAGCAGCGACTAAGGTATTAGGCAATCCTAGGGTTCTGAAAGACATAAATTGATTTGGCGTAAATGATAATAAAACACAAAGCTACTGGAAATAAATTCAAACAACTTCTATGGCGTTAAAAATAAATCTATTCCACCAAAAAGCGCCGCACCAATAATCCACAACCAAGACATCCAATCTTTAAATTCATTTTTAGGGTGATGTAGATAAAGGACATGCGCTATTAAATGAATAATAAAAAAAGCATTTAGCCCTTGAATCCAATAGACCGAATGCTCTTTTTCCATTAATGCCCATAAAAGGATACCAAAAATTGGGAGGTGTGCGAGCATAAATATTTGATACCCCATCTTTTCTTCTAATAAGGAAAGCAATGGGAAAATGCGCCATTCTTTGCAACGAACAGCATCCATTTCGTGAACCAAGAGAAAACTTAGGGCAAGGTAAAAACAGAAATGACTTGGCATCATTGGTTTATTTTTATAATTTACGAATTAGAAATCTACATCAAAAAATTGAAATGACTCCACTAAAATTAAACATTAATCCAAAAGTAGCCGAAGTATTCAATAATTACCCCGAAGGTTTTCCTGAAAAACTGAGGTACCTTCGCCAATTAATTATCACAACTGCTGAAGAAATTGGTATTCCAACATTAGAAGAAACTTTAAAATGGGGACAACCTAGTTATTTAGCACCGAAAGGCAGTACGGTTAGATTGGGTTGGAAAAAAACGAATAACCATTATGCGATTTATTTTAAATGCACGAGTAAATTAGTCTTGACTTTTAAAGAAATATATGGAGCAACTTTTAATTACGAAAAGCATCGAGCGATAGAATTTACTTTAGCAGATGAAGTGCCAGAGCAGGCATTAAAACATTGTATTTCAATGGCATTACAATATCATCAAATTAAGCATTTGCCTTTGCTTGGGGCAGGTGTTCATTAATACCTTGTCTATAAATTTTTGGAATAGAAAAAAGTCTTTTTTGACACCTACCCCCCTTTGATAGAGGTGGTTGGGTTTGATTTTTAAATTTCAAGACCAATTGCAATATCAACCTCAATTTTAATATCAGGTTACCCAAATAATTCAGAAAAATGGACGTGTTTACCCAACTACTTTCTTACTTAATAGTACCTTGAATTACTTAGGTAAATTTGTCGGAAAATGGTAAGATTTTTCGATTTTGGAGATTTTGAATTTGCTATTGCTATTTTTTATCAATTTATTAGAATCAATCACCTCTGGCCATAGGCGGGCAAGGAATGTTAACTAATTGGATAGACTTGTCAAAATTTGCTACCTTTGAAAAGGTATTTAATATAACCCAAATAAATTAAAAATTTGTCTGTAGCAAAAACAGTTAGACAAACGCTTCTTTTTTATATACTTTTTTTGATAGCCTCTTTTTTTTCAATAAAAATACAGGCAGAAATTTTTGTACTTCAAGAGTGGCAAACGACTTATAACCTATTGCCATTTACGTAAATCGCACCAGATAAAATAGGTGTGATTCCTACAGAAAATATTGCCAACCAATTATTGGAACTCCCTTTCCAAAAATTAGGGCAACAAGATTTTACCTTAGAAGCCAATCAATATTATTGGGCAAAAATTGACTTACAGAACAATCTCCCTGATGCAGCTAAATATAAGGAATGGATATTGGATATGTCTTATTCTTTGACGGAATTCGACGTTTTTTTTCAAACACCTGACGGTATTTACCAACACCAATTAAATGGCATTTTTCGACCGCATCAATTAAAAGATTTTGTCCCTACATTAGAAGGCAGTTTTACTAGAATTATCTTACCAACCAACAAAATAATTACTGTTTATTTTCGAGGAAAAAGCAGCCGAGCAGCTATTCGACCCAATTTTAGAATGGACTTGCAGCATATCACTAGCTTTTATGAGCAATTGCAAACAGATAAAAGAAATCATGCATTCTTCATCGGTTTCATTATGATGATGTTGTTGTACAATGTGATGCTTTATTTTTTTGGTCGAGACAAGAGCTTTATTTTTTATTCTATTTATTTGCTGACCCTCATTATTTACGCTTCTTATAGTACAGGAGATTTGGCAGATTGGTTAGAACCTACCTTTTTTCCAAATCATCCAGAATATAGCTATTTAGGAAAATTAGTCATTTATTTAGGCTTAATGGCTTATATCGCCTTTATGCGGAGCTTTTTAAAATTAGACCAACTCTTACCCAAATGGGAGCTGTTTTTTAAAGGCTTATTTTGGATAGGCTTGCCTTGGATGGTCGTAGATTTTATCGTTATTCTTCAATCTGGGTTTAGTTATGTTACTGCTGACCCCATTACCTTCGTTTATATTCTATTATTCTTTTTTTCTAACTTATTGTTCATTTACCACCTTGCTAAAACGAAAGACAAAAAAGGGTACTTTATCATTGTGGGTATTATCGTCTGGTTTGGTGGGGCTATTCTTACAATGATAAGCTGGCTACAATCACCTGCTTTTGCGTTAATTTATTTGAAAGTGGGCTCTATTTTAGAAATTATTGCCTTTTCTTTAGGTTTGGCTTATCGACAAAAAGAACATATCAAAGACAAACAAAAAGCCTATTTCCAATTAGAGAAAAATCAACTCTTACAGGAACAAGAACTAGCGGAAGTCCAGCGATTAAAAGAATTAGATGAACTAAAAAGTAATTTGTATACCAATATAACTCATGAATTTCGAACTCCTTTAACGGTTATCATGGGGATGAATGAAAACATTAGGGGACATGAACACGAACGAAAATTAATTCGTAGGAATAGCAAGAATTTATTACAACTGATTAATCAATTGCTCGATTTGTCTAAAGTGGAATCGGCTAATCTAGAACTTCATAAAATCAAAGGAGATATTGTCAAATATATCCAGTACCTAACCGAATCCTTTCAATCTTTAGCGACGGATAAGGGGATTCAATTGGTCTTTTATTCAGAAGTGGATAGCCAAATTATGGACTATGACGAGATTAAAATTCAGCATATAATTTATAATCTCTTATCCAATGCTATAAAATTTACAGATGAACAGGGAAAGATAATTTTACATCTTCAAACAATAAGCGTAGACAATCATCCACATTTAAAGATAAAAATTACGGACACAGGGATTGGTATTCCTGCAGACTTAGTGGCGCATATTTTTGACCGATTTTATCAGGTGGACAATACCCTTACTCGGAGAGGCGAAGGGACTGGGATTGGTCTTGCCTTAGTGAAAGAATTGGTCCAACTGATGGAAGGCTCGATTGAAGTAAAAAGTAAGGAAGGAAAAGGGACGGAATTTGTCATTAATCTACGGATAGTTGATGAATTAACAGTAGCTAATTTAGTGGAGACGCCTAATACTGTAAGTGCTACCTTACCAATGAGTCCACCTTTAGAACCAATAATTGGGGTAGAAACCATCGTCGAAACCGAATCAACTCTACCCATCCTACTCATCATTGAAGACAATAGAGATGTGACTAATTATATTCAATCTATTTTACAAAATGATTATACCATTCGCACCGCAGAAAATGGGCAATTAGGGATTGATACGGCCATCGAAATTTTACCAGATATTATTATTAGCGATGTTATGATGCCGCTAAAAAACGGCTATGAAGTTTGTGAAACCTTAAAGTTAGATGAACGAACGAGCCATATTCCTATTGTTTTATTGACGGCAAAAGCTGGGCAAACGGCTAAAATGGAAGGTTTGAAACACGGGGCAGATGCTTACCTCACCAAACCTTTTCATAAAGATGAATTGATGATTCGTTTAGAAAAATTAGTAGCGATTCGTCAAAATTTACAAAAACGATATGCGCAATTTATGACGCCTACTGAGCCAATTTTAGTAAAAGAAAGCCTGCTGCTAGAAGATGCTTTTTTAGCAAAATTAAAAGCTATTGTTACGCAAAATTTTGAGAATAATCAATTTGGTGTCCCTGACTTAGGCGCCGCAATGGGTATGAGCAAAATGCAAATTTACAGAAAATTAAAAGCTTTAACGAACGAATCTCCTTCCGCTTTTATTCGCTCCATTCGTTTGCAAAAAGGAAAAGAATTGCTCGAAACTAGCAAACTAACTATTTCTGAGATTGCCTATAATATTGGTTTTAGCGACCCGAATTACTTTTCTAAAACATTTCAACAAGAATTTGGCAAGTCTCCAAGAAATTTTAGAATAAAGCATTAATTTTATTACGTTTTAGGTGTACTAAGTGAAAATTGCCAAGACGGGAGCTTTCCATTTTTATAAGAAACTCCTTCATACCTTACTTAAATGCTACCTGCTCCATAAAATTTTATTTAGCTTTAAATTTTTGATTCACTTATAAGTAACAAAACGATATTCCCTAAGGTAAATTTTTTATGAAAATATTAATCGCTCCCGATAAATTCAAAGGTTCGCTAACTGCCCAAGCAGTTTGTATTGCGCTAGCAAAAGGCTTGAAAAAAGCGAATCCTAACCTTGAAATAATCACTCGTCCAATGGCAGACGGTGGTGATGGTTCACTAGAGGTATTAGCTCATTATGTTGATTTAAAAACTGTATCTTTAGAAGTAGAAGACCCTTTGTTTAGACCGATAAATACAGCTTATCAAATGGCAGGTACAACTGCTTATATTGAAATGGCAGCGGCCTCAGGTTTAGCTTTATTAAAGGAAAAAGAACGAAATTGCATGGATACTTCTTCCTATGGAACAGGAGAACTCATCTTAGATGCAATCAAGAAAGGTGCGACCACCATTTATCTATTCATCGGAGGGAGCGCAACCAATGATGCAGGAATGGGCATTGCCAGTGCATTGGGCTGGGTTTTTTATAGTAAAAGTGGAGAAATTTTAGTGCCAATCGGAGAAAATTTAACGAAAGTTCATCGAATAGATAATAGCTTCCTTTTTTATAAGCCAGCAAAAGTTGCAGTCAAAGTCATTTGCGATGTCAATAATCCATTTTATGGGGCAAATGGTGCGGCTTATGTGTATGCCCCTCAAAAAGGGGCGACTGCGGAGGAGGTAAAAGAATTGGACAAGGGATTGCGACATTTAGCCACGCTTTTAAAGGCAGCTAATTATGCGGATATAGCCGACATTCCCGGTGCAGGTGCAGCAGGTGGCGTAGGAGGAGGAGCAATGGCTTTTCTAGACGCTACATTAGTATCTGGTATTCAAACTTTTTTGGAATTAACCCAATTAGAAAACGCTATTAAAGCTTGTGATTTGGTGATTACTGGCGAAGGAAAATTAGATAACCAAACCGCACAAGGAAAAGTGATAAGCGGCGTTTGCCAATTAGCTAAAGAACATGACAAACCTGTTATTGCTGTTTGTGGCGCTGTCGATTTGCCTACTCCTGCATCGCTAGGACTTCAAGCAGTTTATACTGTTTTGAGTAAGTCCCAATCCGTAAATGAAGCTATGGACAAAGCAGCGGAAAAACTAGAAATAATTGCTTGTGAAATAGGGCGACTTTTGGATGACTCCCCCCATTTTCTCAAAAAATAGGAATGTTTCTAATACACGATTTGCGTTATTTTGACAAATGTCTTATTATGCGGGAATGATGCCTGGTCCTTATAGAAAACAAAAAGTGATAGTAGGCGGATAATAACATTATATTTTTCAGTACCTTTACTTTAGGATTAAATCCTGTTATTTAATCTCCAAACATAACTAACAGAAAACTACTATGCTTGAAGGATATGACCTTTCCCGTTCCATAAATTTAATTGCCTTAATCTGCATTATTGGTACTTTTGAAGGGTTGTTAATTGGTGTTTTTTTACTGCTAAAAAAATCAGTTAAGTTTCGGGCTAATGTTTGGTTAGGTTGTTTGGTTTTAGTAATTACTTCCATTATATTGCCTGGAGCAATTTATCGTATTGGGTTATTACCAGACTTTCCGCATGTGGTTCATTTACACATGTTTACCACGCTATTAATGGGACCTACTGCTTATTTGTATGTGCGAAGCTGTACTCAAAAAGATTTTGAACTGCGTCCAATACTTTGGTTGCATTTTTTACCTGCTTTATTGGCATTAGGCTATCATTTGCCTTTTTATTTACAATCAGAAGCGGAAAAAATTATTGCTTTTTTTAAGTTTTTTTTGGAGGGAGATTTAGGGCAACCCAAATTTATCTCTTTGATAAAAATATTACATTCAACCATCTATTTTGTGATTTGTATTCGATTCGTCCTAGATTATCGCAAACATTTATCTAATACAGCTTCCTACATTGATGTCGTTTTTCATCGTTGGTTATTGTTTTTTAGTATGGTTTTATTATTGCCAGTGTTTACGATTGTTGTTTTTGTTATTAGCTCTTTCCAAGTATTTTCTGGCACAACCTTTTTTGCGGCGTTGTTCATTTTTATCCTATCCGTCCATTTAGCAGCAATGATAAAACCAGAATTATTTCACTCTTTCCCGCATCAAATGCAGATTCCGAAATCTACCGAAGCGCAAAAGCAGAAATATGAAAGTTCTAAATTAGAAAATGCCCAAAAAGAAAAGTACCTGCAAAAACTACAAACGTATGTGGCTGTCCAAAAGCCTTATTTAGACCAAGAACTAACCCTTGCTCAATTATCCGAAAAAGTCAACATCCCTGCGCATTATCTGTCTCAAGTAATTAATGAAAAATTGAGTTGTAATTTTTTGGACTTTATCAATGCCTATCGAATCGAAATGGCAAAACAAAAATTAGTAGACCCAGAGATGAACCAATATACCATTATGGCAGTAGCTCATGAAGCTGGGTTTAATGCGAAAAGTACTTTTTATCATGTTTTTAAAAAACATACAGGAATGACCCCTAGTGCTTATCGGAAGCAGCTTTTGAACGTATAAATTAGGCGTGACTTTTTTTTAGAAGGCTAAAAATGGAGTGAGCCCAGAAAAAAAATCTACGATAGCCAATATCAGTATAGACCTAATGACATTAGGAGGTCGTATAGGAGGTAACAGCACAGTTTGTGTAGGTACCAATAATACTTATGCTGCACTGTAACAATAAAACAATATATCAATACAACCATTGTCCGCAACTTAGATTACTTACTTAATGCTCAAACCACTAGTTAGTCATCGGACGAATTGATTTTTTACGGGATTTATAATAGACCTTAAAAACCTAAGAAAAAACAACCATTCCTTGCTCCGTTCCTCCATCTAATTTTTTTAGCCGAGCAGTAATAGCGCCTCGTTTTCTCCCTAAAACACCAGCAATGTAACTAATAGATTTTTCGGAAGCTTTTAATTGAACCAATTCCTTTTCTTCTGCTTCTGTCCATGGCGCATACGCTTTAGGGTGTTTTTCCCTAATACTTTCTACGGAATAGGCTTTAGTGGATTGCTCGGTAATAGTTGTAGCAGGAATATCAGTTTTTGCAGCTAAATTAGGCGATTCTTCTAAAATATTTGCGGCTAGTTGATGCTGGTAACAATAATCATCAATGACTTCCATAATTAGTTGACCAAAGACTTTAAATTTAACCAGCCCAAAGCCTTTTACTTTTAGTAGGGTAGTTTTATTCGTGGGTAGTTTTTTAGTCATATCAATCATCGACATTGTAGAAATAACCTCGTGTGTTTGTCTTTTCAAGGTAGCGGCCTGTGTATTTCGCCAATAATACAATTGTTTGTATAATTCAGGATGTGGTACTTCTTCGGGAATTGTTAGATTGACTTTAGGCTTTTTAACTTGTTTTGTTTTTTCAAAATCGGTAGCAGCTATTGCTTTGTTTTTTAAATATTGCTGTGCGTCAAACCCATTTTCGGTTAGGGCTTTAAAACAGTATGCTTTGATAAATACTTGTTTTTTTAGCAGATCTAGCGTGCTTACTGCTTTGTGTTTAACTTCTTGATTATCTGCTAAAATAGGGATGTTTTGTAAGGCTGGAACTAAATTTCCCTTTAGGTTATCACTGAAATATTGACCTGCTTTTTTTAACCGTTCCATTAAAACTTCATTAGCTACAGGTAGCATCGGTTCTGTAAAATAGTTCCTTAATTTGGGGGCGAATTTGGCAGCCATTGAAAACAATAGCGTATCTGCTTGGGTTTCCCAGTCTGCTACTTTGGGAAAGAGCGGCGTATTAAATTTTGGTTGATAAGCTAAGGATATTTCAAGTAAATCATTTAGGGTGAATCGGAGGTCTCTAAAATTAAAAAGTTCTTCGATTAGGTCTTGTTGATATTGTTTTTTAGCCGTCAATAAATGGGTTTCATCAGGTGCATTTTTTGCTGCTTCGGCGGAATAATCCTTGACTAAGCCATCTGTTTTGACACTGCCATAATTAATGGGAGAACGCAAAACGATGCCTTCAAAACTTTTACAGCGACTTAGGGCGACGTACACTTGCCCATGTGCAAAAGCCGCTTGTGCATCTATGATTGCTTTTTCAAAGGTGAGCCCTTGGCTTTTATGAATCGTAATGGCCCAGGCTAATTTTAATGGATATTGGATAAAAACACCTTTTTCTTCTTCGGTAATTTCCTTGGTTGTTTCATCTAACTCATATTTTACATTTTTCCATTCCGTTGGCGACACCTTTATCGTTTCTTCTTCATTTGGACATTTGATATAAACATGGTCTTTTTCTATTGCGGTAATTCGTCCAATCTTACCATTAAAATACCGTTTTTCAGGTGACCGATCATTTTTGATAAAGAGTACTTGTGCGCCTACCTTGAAGGCTAATATTTCTTTTGTGGGAAAGGCATGTTCAGGAAACTCTCCTGTTATTTTAGCCTTAAAATGATGTTCAGGATTAGAGAGGGCTTTTAATTTTTCATTATTGATGGCTTGGG
The DNA here is from genome assembly GCA_937928615.1 of uncultured Saprospiraceae bacterium. Lineage (GTDB taxonomy): Bacteria > Bacteroidota > Bacteroidia > Chitinophagales > Saprospiraceae > JAFMDF01. The sequence continues at coordinate 23,921 of CALFWI010000176.1, forward strand.
CAGTTCTATTTAATGCCGTCAAGGTAATATACCCTTCGGTTTCTTTGGGCTGGAAATTAGCTTTATACCGACTATTCAATGTATCTAAAACCGCTTTGTCTAATTGATTGTCTCTGACCTTATTCAGCAATTTAATAAACACATCATCTGACTGACGGTAAATATGGGTTAGTTGAATTGTAATGGGATTGGTTTTTTTCCAAGCATTGCTATCAAAAAAGTAGGGGGACTTATAATGCCTTTTTAATAATTTCCAATCTTCATTTTTAACAACTGGTGGCAATTGATGCAAATCGCCAATCATTAATAATTGCACACCACCAAAAGGTTGCCTATAATCTTTAAAGCGTTTCAGTACGTTATCAATTTGGTCTAATACATCTGCTCGAACCATACTGATTTCGTCAATGATCAATAAATCTAGACTTTTGATTAGTTTAATTTTCTTTTTGGAAAATCGACTGATTTGCTTTTTTTGATTCGGTAAATGCAAACCAAACGATAGTTGAAATAAAGAATGTATGGTCATGCCTTTGGCATTAATTGCGGCAATGCCCGTTGGGGCAACAACAGCTAATCGTTTAATACATTCTTTTTTAACCCGATGTAGGAAAGTGGTTTTCCCAGTACCTGCTTTACCCGTTAGGAAAATATTCTGATGGGTATTTTGAACATAGTCAAATGCTTGTTCTAATTGCGGATTGCTTGTGTAAGTCATTTGTGACAGCTATTTTCTTTGAAGATGGAACTATTAAATAGTTTCTTCAAAAGGTGAAATAATACTGTCCAAAATTTGTGGATATTTTTTTAAGTCGAGGCAAATATAGTAGCTGTTAATTTAAAAACAAAATGTTTTTTAAATTTATTTTACATAATTTTTTTGTTTATATTTTGAAAGAAACGATTGTGGCATTTTACCCCATAGCGTTTGATGGTTGCTACCTTCTTAAAATTATTTTACAGTTTTCGCAGCAACCAGCAACCAAAAACACTTATCAAAGATTTATGACTTGAATCATTCCTTAAATGCTTGTTCCCAAGGAATTTTGATGATAAAAGCTTGATTTTGTCAAAAAAGTGAAGATTTTCTATAAATTTATGCTATATTTTTTCCTTAGAATGATGGAAATTGGGCGCTGAGTGATTTTATCTTGATTAATGTAATCTGGAAATTCATGGCTAAGAGGAAAATGGATTTTGACTAACTGAAATTATTTAAAACAAGCAATAACCTTTTCTGTATGGCAGACCGTATGCCGTAAACCGTAGACCGAATAAAATCTAATAACTATAAAATATGAAAAAACTCAGAGCTATATTAGTAGAAGATGAGCCCTCTGGTATGGAGAATTTACGATGGAAATTACAAACAGAATGCCCTGAAATAGAGATTGTGGCAGAATGTGCGAATGGTAAAGAAGCGATTCGGGCCATTCGACGATTTCTACCGGATGTCTTATTTTTGGATATTTTGTTGGGAGATATGACGGGTTTTGATGTGTTAAAAGCCATTCGACATCCTTCGTTTGAAGTTATTTTTACGACTAGTTATGATGAATATGCTCTACAAGCCATTAAAAATAGTGCAGTTGATTATTTATTAAAGCCCGTAGATATCGATGAATTATTAGAAGCAGTGGCAAAAGTACGGACTAAATTTATTCAACTAAGTAAAACGGAAACACCTGCTACTATTCCTTCAACTATTGGATTTCCCATTGCTACAGGCCAACAATTTATCAAATTAGAACAGGTTATTTATGCGGAAGCAAAAGATAATGTAGCAAGCCTTTACCTGACAGATAAAAAAGAGGTAAAATTGACAAAATCTTTGGGTTGGTTAGAAGAACATTTAGCGAATTACGGTTTTTGTAGAGTCCATCATTCTTACATTATTAACTTTGGGCACTTGAAAGAATATATCCGAAATGAAGGTGGATTTGTGGTCATGAGTAATGGTAAAGCATTGAGTATTTCTAGGCGAAGAAAAGACGCTTTTTTAAACAATTTAGAACACTATGATATTAAGTAACCTTTTAATAACCCTAAGTTTTAAACAACTTTGAAAACAATTCTTAACCCTTTAATTAACATACAACATGCCTCAAGCAACAGCGACCTCAAACAATCAGTCATCGAAAAAAGAGTTACCCAAAGGAGATATTCTTGTTCTATTGGTAGGTATTAACAAATATAGGAATGCCAAAAATTTAAGCGGTTGTATGAAAGACCTTAATCGGGTAGCAGCTTTCTTAAAGAAACGCTTCCTTTCTGAGGAGACTTTAACTGGCGAAAAAGAAGGCCCTATCACTGCTTATAGCATGTCC
>CALFWI010000177.1 GCA_937928615.1 uncultured Saprospiraceae bacterium
AATTGGGTTATTATCATCACAGTCTACATCGCTCGTAAAACCATCTCCATCATTATCTGGAAAGATGATAATGGTTACTAAATCTTCCCCATTACAATCTTCATCAATCCCGTTGTCTGGGATTTCTGTCGCTCCTGCATTAACATTCGGATTATTATCATCACAATCAATACTAGAATTAAATCCGTCATTATCTGCGTCAATAAATAAAGCAATACCATCACAATCTTCATCCACATTATTATTTGGAAATTCTGTTGCGCCAGGGAAAATAATTGGATTATTATCGTCACAATCCACATCACTCGTAAAGCCATCGTTATCCGCATCAACTGGTACCGTTTCGATTAAATCTACGCCGTCACAATTTTCATCAATTCCATTATTAGCAATCTCTACTCCATTTGGATTAATCAAAGCATTATTATCATCGCAATCCACATCACTCGTAAAGCCATCGTTATCCGCATCGATAGGAGTATTAGTATCACAATTAACGGTAATCGTTCCATCCTGAAAAGTAGGCGATACGAATTGTCCATTTCGGTCTATGACTTCAATGGAAGTTGGTGTACCCGTAAAACCGACAGTCGCATTATCAATAGGTTCATCTACAGCATCAAAACAAACTTGGAATAAAAGATGGTCATTCGGTAAAGTAACTCCCGTAACGAAAGTATCATCCCAACCAATTCTCAAAATACCTGGTGTATTATTATTAAAATTACTAGCATTAAGATCTGGAATACCAAAAGATTGAACATTGGCAGTACCTAATCCGACCGCATCCCAAATGAGAGAATATTGAAAAGATAATATATCACTAAATCCATCTACTCGGACATCTGTACATATTTGTTCGGTACAATTGCCGACAGTAGGAGTTAAACGGAAAATCAGGTCTCCTGTGGTTGGATTATCTCCATTATCGCCATCGTCACAAGTGATGGTCAAACTACCATTAACAAATTCAGGTTCAATTAAATTATTTTGATTATCTACTACTTCTACCGTAATTGGGTTTCCTGAAAAACTAACGGGTAAATTTTCTATAGCAGCATTGATATTATCAAAACAGATTTGGTAAATTACTTGATTATCTGGTAGAGAAACGCCAGCAACAGCCGCATCATCCCAGCCCACACGTAACACACCTGGTGTAACCGTATTAAAATTAGCGGCAGTTAATCCAGCCATATTAAAGCCTTGTACATTCGCTTGTCCTAATAAATTGGCATCCCAATTCATAGAATATTGATAAGTGAGAATATCATTAAAATTATTAACCCGCACCTCCATACAAACCTGTTCCATACAAGCTCCAGTCGTTTGAGAAAGGCTAAAAGTTAATTCATCACCAGTAATCGTATCTACAGGCGGTTCGATGACCATGCATTCAACCATTACCGTTCCATTTTGCAGTTGTGGTTCTATCGGTTCTGCCTCCCCATCTAAAATCTCAATAGGCAGTGGCACATTGGAAAACCTAACAGTAGTACTTGCGGGCATTTCTCCAATAGCATCAAAGCAAATTTGATATAAAACAGCATCCTCCGCCATCGTTACCCCCGTAACATTCGCATCTGTCCATCCAGCTCTTATAACGCCTGGAGCTTCCGCATTAAAATTACCTGCTCCTAAACCAATTAAATTAAAGCCTTGTACAGCTGCATTGCCCAATACATTTGGGTCCCAATTAATAGAATATTGAAAAGACAAAATATCATTAAATGCGCTAGCTCTTACATCTAAACAGATTTGTTCTCCACAATTAACTGTTCCATCGGAAATAGTTAATTGTAAAGTTTCTGGAGTAGTGGTAGTGTCTATCGGTGTGGTATCTTCACAAGCAATAGTTAGAGCACCATCTTGGAAACTAGGATTTAGAATCATCCCAGCTGCATCAACTACTTCAATCGCTAAAGGGGCATTAGAAAAAGCTACTTCAAAACCTCCAGCAATAGTTGCTCCTACATCAAAACATACCTCAAATAAAACTTGGTCATCTGGAAGCGATACTCCTGCTAGGCTACTATCATCCCAACCAACTCTCACACTTCCTGGTTCAGCTAAATTAAAGTTAGCGACACTCAAGCCTGCCAAACCAAAATTCTGTACACTCGCAGCGCCTAAAATCTCATTATAAGTAATAGAATATTGAAAAGAAAAAATATCATTAAAATCCCCTGCCGTAACCGCTAAGCAAGTTTGTTCCGCACAATTCCCAGCTGCATTATTAATCGAAAAGCTTAGAGAATCTGCTATATCCGTAATCATCGTATCCACATCTATTGGCATACAAGTAATGGCCAATACGCCATCTTGAAAACTAGGATTTAAGATAGTCCCGTCTACATCAACTATTTCTATAGCTAAAGGGGTGTTAGAGTAAGCTACCTCAAAATCTCCCGAAATATTGGCGCCTACATCAAAACATACATCAAATAAAACTTGGTCATCTGGAAGCGATACTCCTGCTAGGCTACTATCATCCCAGCCAACTCTCACACTTCCTGGTTCAGCTAAATTAAAGTTAGCGACACTCAAGCCTGCCAAACCAAAATTTTGTACACTCGCCGCACCTAAAGTTTCATTATAAGCAATAGAATATTGAAAAGAAAAAATATCATTAAAATCTTGTGCCGTAACCGCTAAGCAAGTTTGTTCCGCACAATTCCCAGCTGCATTATTAATCGAAAAGCTTAGAGAGTCTGCTATATCCGTAACCATGGTATCCATATCTACTGGATTACAAGTAATGAAAACTTCTCCAGATGTTAATTCTGGTCGTAAACTACTTGTATTTGGATTAGTCACCCGAATAGGAATAGGAACATTAGAAAAAGAGATAGCTACCGTATTTTCATTACTCGTAAATTGGTTAAAGCAAATCGTATAAATAATGTCATTATCAGGCAAAGTCAATCCTTGACCAGTTGGGTCTATCCATTCTGTAAAGAAAACCCCTGGAGCCAATGGCCCAAATCGAATACCGTCCAAATTAGTTTCCCCAATCTCTTCAGAGCCCAATAGTTGAGCATTCCAGTTGATAGAATAGCGAAAAGAAGTAATATCTTCAAACCCTTGAACACTTACATCTAAACAAACTTGGTCACCACAATTAGAAGTATCCATTGAAATAGTAAAACCTAAAGGAAGTTCTGGTAATGGAGGCATCGTATCCATTACAGTTGTATCCATACAAACAACCGAAACTGTTCCGTTTTGTAATACTGGAGTTAATATATTACTCTGGATATCGACTACTTCTATAGCTATCGGAGTAGCAGAAAAATCAATTCCAGAAGTGCCTACAGCATCAGCTGCTACATCAAAACAAAGTTGATACAAAACAGCCCCATCCACCAAACTTCTACCTTGTAAGCTTGCATCATCATAGCCTACCCTTAATACACCGGGCGTAGCAGTATTAAAATGACTAGCATTCATATCTGGCAAACCAAATTGTCCAATAGCGGGCGTTCCTAATAAAGCAGTATCCCAATTCATAGCATATTGAAAAGAAATAATGTCTGTAAAACCATTCGCCATAACATCCACACAAACTTGTTCGCCACAGTTCGCTGTTATTTGTCCCACTGAAAAAGCTAAAGTATCAGTCGCACTTCCATTGTCTCCATCTGTCATACCATCAGAACCATCTCCTCCCGTATTGTCGCCGTCTGTTCCTCCGTCTCCATTGCCAGCATCACAATTAACCGTTACATTTCCTGATTGAAAATTTGTAGTCAATATATTTCCTTGAACATCGATTGCTTCAATAGCAATGGGATTATCAGAAAAAACAATATCGGTATTTCCAATAGCATCGCTTACCAAATCAAAACATACTTCAAATAAAAGACTATTATCAGATAAGTTAGCTCCTGCCAAACTAGCATCATCATAACCTACTCTTAATATACCAGCAGTAGTCGTATTAAACTGACTGGCATTCATATTAGTGATACCAAAGTTTTGTACAGTGGCAACACCTAACAAATTAGCATCCCAATTCATAGAATATTGGAAGGCTAAAACATTAGAAAAACCACTCGCATTTACAGCTACACAAACTTGTTCCCCACAGTTGGCAGTTGCTTGAGCGGCAGAAAAAGTTAACGTATTTTCAGAATTATCTCCTCCGTCTCCTGTATCTCCATCTCCATCCATGGTTCCACAGTCTACAACCACTTCGCCATTATTAAAACTAGGGGTTATTAGTGCTCCTTGTGCATCTATTACTTCTATCACAATGGGGTTATTGGAAAATTGAACCGTAGAAGTAGCCGTACTACCTCCAATTTCATCAAAGCATATTTCAAAAATGATGGTATTATCTGTTAGCGAAATACCTGTTGTATTGGAATCATCCCAACCAACTCTAGCAATACCTGGCGATGCTAAATTAAAATTAGCTGCTGACAAATCTCCGATACCGAAGGATTGTACGCTGGCATTTCCTAAAATTGCAGCATCCCAATTCATAGAATATTGAAAGGCTAAAACATTGGTAAATCCCTGTACACTTACTTGTAAACAGGTTTGTTCACCACAAGCAATTTCTGATTGAGAAAGGGAAAAGGTAGTTTGAGCAAACGCATTTGTCCCAACTATAGCAAATAATAGAAAAAGTACAGTTTTAAGGTTTCTCATAATAGCTAATTGTTGAAGTATACTATGTTTAAGTTTTTAAAGCAATTAATGTGAGTTGAGCTACTCCATTAATAGTATAAATTCATTCACCAATCGACAAGGCAGTATTAATGCCTATTCAACAAGCAAAGAAGTATTCGTTTTAATAGTGATGGACAATAAGGATGAAGTGTCGTTTTTCAAGGCTAGCCAATTATAGCCTATTTCGAGCCTTGACTACAAAGTGTAGAATGATAATTTATACTTAAAAAGGGGGATGTGATTTGAGAAGTTCCGTTTATTTTGATTGAGGAAATTGTTTATTGCTAAAATACAAAAACAATACCGACAAAGTTATTAATACAAATTAGGCTAGATAGACTCGAACTTGCATAAAATTACTTTTTTTTTGACCATTCTCAAAATTTCCAAAGAGGAATTAACATTTTAACGATTAAATGTAGAAGGATAAAGGTTGATATAAAACATAGTTATAATACCAAGCTAAATAAGCTGCTACTGATAACTTCTATTAAGTAGATTCATCATCAAATCCAATTAAAATAAAAAAGAGTTCTAAAATAAGAACAAAAAGGCATTTATTAAAAAATTCCTTTTTGTTCCTATTTTAGAACTCTTTATTGATTTTGCTCCGCTACTAAAAGTTAAATTTAACCTTTAGCCACATCTCTTCCTCCATCTAGGCGATCTTGCAAAGTTTTCAATTCGTCCCATGCACCTATTGCAGCTAGTTCTGCCTGCTGAGGCCAAGTTTGTGGATTGTGAAGCTTATATCTATTGCCAGCATCTGCTAAAATACCTTTAAGTCTATCGACTGGTGTTTGAGAAAGATTAGAGAAAGTATAAATGCCTGCGGTATTTAATATTTCTGAGATTTTTGGTCCAATACCTTCTATTTTCTTTAAATCATCAGGTTTAGACAAACTTCGACTCTTCTTCGTTGTTTTTCGAGTTGGTGTTGGAGCAGCACTTAATTCAATTCTTTCCGTAGCATTGGCGTATCTACTCGTTGCCATTTTAGTTGGCACATTATTCATTTCTTGTGGCGCACTACCTTTTGTGTAAAACAAACGATCTGCTTGTCCAACCCAATCATCTCTTTCAATTCTTCCAGGGAAAAATTCTATGGCATTGGTTAACGTTTCTATCAATTCTTCGTCTAGCTGACTAATTTGTTCAAAAGTATAAATGCCTAGGTCATTTAATTTTTCTTCAATAAATGGCCCTACCCCATTGATTTGTTTTAAATCATCTCTTTCTTCTGCTGTAGCTTTCGGGATTTGTCCACCAATAGCAGCTCTTAATTTAGCTTTGGATATTTCTACATCCATATCCTCTTCTATCGCTTCAGTTGTCTCTTCAGTAATTGCTGAATTATCGTTTACTGACCATGCTACTTGATTATTGACTTGGCTAGTTAATTGGGCTTCTAATGCTTCATTTTTCTCTATTAATTCAGTAATCGTCGCATTTAATACTTCATTGCCTGCTTCATATTGTATAACAGCCTCGGCATTTGTTTGTAAACCTTCATTCTCTGTGATTAAGGTTTGCATACTATTATTTAAAGCTTCGTTGCCTGCTTCATATTGAGGAATCGCTTCTACTTGATTTTTTAATTGTTCATTTTCAGTGATAAGGTTATTGATGGCCATGTTCAAAACTTCATTACCACCTTCTAATTGAGTCACTTCTGCTAGCGCATCTGCTAATTTTTCTTTTTCTGCTTCTAAAGTTGCTAATTCTGCTTGTAGTTCAGTTGTCTCAGATGTCGGAGTAGCAATCTGTACTTTTAGGGCTTCATTTTCTGCGGTCAATGTTGCTAATTGGGCTTGCAACGCCGCTGTTTCGGTGGAGTCTGTCAGACTAGTAGCTATTTCTGTTTTTAAGTTTTCATTTTCTGCTTCTAATTGACTAAGACTAAGTCTCAAAGTTGCACCAGCCGTTCCTTCTGTCCCTAGATTAGCTTTTAATGCCTCAATACTATTCTTTAATAAGATATTTTCTGAAGCTAAATCAGCTGCTTCTTGCTCATACTTAGCTGCAGTTGTGTCCGCTGTAAGCGAGTATATTTCACTAGTATTGGTCTTTTCTTCTATCGTTGCATTTAATTGAGCGTTTTTAGTTCTTAAACCCAATATCTGGTCATTTAAATCTTCCAACCGTCCCGAAGTTTCTTGAAATTCTTCTTTGGATTTATCTAAATCTACTAACGTAGCATTCAATCTAGAATTTAAAGTACGTTTTTCGCCATCTGCTGCTTCTAAAGCGGCAGATTTATTCACTAGTTCTAGGTTTGACTTTTTTAAATCTGCTTCTTGCAAAGCATATTTATCTTGCAATTTTTCCCACTGTCCTTTAAAATGAATTTTTTCTTGCTCACTTTTTGCTAAAGTGTCTCTCAATCCGCCAATTTTTGATCTATCCCATAGATACCTCATTAACCAACCTATTAACAAGGTCATCAAAAAAGCAAATAATATAGTCATACTATCTTCCGAAGAGATTGCCGCTAATAATTCTGAAAAATTCGTTTTGATAGAATCCATAATTATGTGATGTGTGTAGTTTTTTAGAAGCGTAAAATTAATTGTCTTGTTTATCTAATCACAAAATTAACTCTACGATTTTTTTGCCTTCCTGTTTCTGTCGTATTGGAAGCAATGGGCGATTTCTCCCCTTTTGTAGTCGTACTAATAGTTGTTTCTAATCCTGATTTTTCAAAAAAGGCTTTTGCTGATTGCGCTCGCCTTAAACCTAGATCTTGATTATACTGGACAGTGCCTAAGTTGTCTGTATGTCCGATAATGGTTAGAGACTTATCTACATTATTATCAAAGTAAGTCAATACAGAATCCGCCCAAATATTAAAAGCATTCCCTGGTTTAAAGACATCAGAGTTAAATTCAAAATTGGCATCTGAAAAGGTCATATTATCAAAACGGAACTGTGTTTTAGCCAAATCACCAGCTTCGTCATACCCTTCTGGAGTAGGTTCAAATAAATCAAACCTCAATGGCATCTTTAAATCCTCTCCTACAATGGCAGCATGGTCTAAAGATATTCTTTTGACGTCAATTCCTCTTTGTACTAAAAAATCCCTAATTGTATTAGCTCTAGCAATGCCTAAATTTTCATAGATGCCTGAACTTTTTCCTTTTTCAGCATTTCTGTACAAACCAGTAATAGTTAGATGTTTAGTTGGATTTGCTTTTAAGTAGCTGGCTATTTGATCTAAGAAATCTTGATTATTTAAACTTAAATCAGGAGAGATGCTATTTTTATCAAAATTGAAATGGTCAAACCCTTTTAGTAACATCGAATCACCATCCATCAAACGTAAGGAAGTAGACCAATCAATAGGCGTATTGCTAATTGGCGCACAATTACCCATAATTTTGCACACATAGATATATCGTGCAGGAATAATAAATAGCAAGGAAGATAGGAGACCTAGTCCTAGTATCAATGTTTTTCTCATAGTAATATTGTTGTTTTTGGTACAACTAGGCTAAAAGTACATAGTTTTGGTTAACTATACAAATTTGATTTTCATTTTTATAGGCTATAATCCACTAGATTATGTTAGCGGTTAATTATTAATTCGTTTTAAGCTGACAAACAAACTAATACAAATAACAAATTAAAACATATAAAATTCAAGATAATCAACTGCTTGACTAATTTATTATGATCGTTTATTTTGCTTCGTCCTATAGATTTTTTATCTTTGAGGAACTTACACCAACCCGACTTTAAAATTGCTATAATTATAGCACGGAATTAATCCCATAACTTGCATTACACGGCATTTATGGGATTTCTTTTTTTAACCAAAACAAAGAGGCAGTAAAAAATAATGGTCTTTAATAGGATAGAAAGAAACAGCGAGGTAAAACTTTATTTTTTACAATTTCTAAGCGGAATAGCTGATTGGTATTAATATTGAAGCAATCAATATTAAATGACAATTTGTTTTATTGCTTCTATACACACGAATATATAATAATGAGTAACGTACCCAGATGGTCTTATAACGGTAAAGAATTTCGCAGCATTAGTAATTCTCAAACGGGAGAAGTTTCCGATGAAACCACTTTTTCTTATCAACAAAAAGGTGCTGTTATTAGTGCCAGTTATCAAGGAGGCAATATTAGAAAAGGTAATATTCTAGGAAGAGTCAATTCAGACGGAACGATACAAATGAGCTACCAACACTGGAATAAAGATAACGAATTTAGAGCGGGCATTTGCACATCTATTCCTGAAAGGTTACCTAATGGAAAAATAAGATTGCACGAATCGTGGGAATGGACAAACGGCATCGATGGAAGCGGGCAATCTATTATCGAAGAAATATAAAAAATCACCCTATTTTATCAATATTATTCATTTTTTTAAAAAAAATTAATAATATTATTAATATAATACAAGCGGTAATTTATCCTTTACATTATTATTTTATTGTTTTGTAAAAGCCTTTTTATTAATTATTTACGAATTAAAAATAAAACCTTTAATTAATTCCTAATGATTAATTCGTCAAGTAAAAGTATTATTTTTGATTTAACGGAATAATGGAACTTTAAATACTTTTATTATTTTTGCGGAAACGCGTCTAACTCAATGAGCCAAACAACTAAAAATATAGCTTCCTTCAGTGGGCTTTACAAGCAACTCTTCAAGTATAAAACGGCCATACTTCAAGTATTAGCCCTACAACTACTCTGGGTACTCTTCGAACTCATTTTTCCTTTTTTAACACAAGCTTTAGTTGACCAAGGCATCAATCACCAAGATATAGATTTTATCTATTTATTATTGATGGGGCAGTTAGCACTCTTTATAGGCATTATAACCTCTGATTTTTTACGACTTTGGTTACTTCGGCATATAGGTATTCGAATAAATATTAAATTAGTTAATGCCTATCTTCACAATCTTCTTTTTAAGCAATATTTATTTTTTAGTAATAAAAAACAAGGAGACCTGATTCAGCATATTAATGATAATTTACGGATAGAAACTTTTATGACAGGTAGTTCTGTCAATTTTATTAGTGCCATCTTCAAAATCCTAGTTTTTGGAATGGTGATGTTTATCTTTAGTTGGAAAATTGGACTTGTTTTTATTATTTCTTTTTTCTTAGTGATATTTTGGGATTTTTTCTTTTTGCGCTACAGAGAAAAAATTGATAATGAACGCTTTAAAGTCGGTTCCGAAATGCGGAGTCAATTAATGGAAGTATTAGAGGGGTTAATAGATATTAAGGTCAATAATTTAGAGCGTTATAAGGTAAGAGAATGGCATGATGTACAAAATCAATTTGCCTTAAACAGGCTGCTTATTCTGAGGATTTACCAAATTTATCAAGGTTTTAATTTTATCATCGGACAATTACGAGATATATTTATTCTGTTTTTTGCTGCAACGTCAGTCATTAATGGGACGATGACCCTGGGGGCAATGTTGGCTATTCAATATATTTTAGGACAATTGACAAAGCCAACCACAGACATTATGCAATTTGTGCAGGATTGGCAAGACGCTAGACTGAGTTTGGGGCGATTAGAAGAAGTCTTTCTAGAATCACAAAAAGAATATGAACCAAATAATCTTAGCCCTTCGGTGAATTATCAACAAGCTATTTCCTTTAATGATGTACAATTTACCTACAAAGATGTACCAACCATTAAAAAAGTGACCTTTGAGGTGCCTTATGGTCATAGAGTCGCTTTAGTCGGAAAAAGTGGAAGTGGAAAATCGACCATTATCAAAATGGTCCTAAAACTACTGAAAGCAGAACAAGGGGAAGTCAAAGTTGGCACACATAGAATTCAGCATATTGATTATAAAGCATGGAGAGAGAATTGTAGTTTTGTCTCACAAGATGGCTTTATTTTTAGCAATACCTTAGCCTTTAATATTACCTTGACAGAAGATGTAGCGGCCATTGATCAAGCACTCCTGAATGAAGCGATTAAATTGAGTTGCCTAGATCAAATTATGGCTGGCTTAGAACAAGGAACTGCTACCTTGGTTGGTCGAGGGGGAAAACAATTTAGTAAAGGACAGGTACAGCGCATTTTATTAGCCAGAGCCATTTATAAAAATGCCAATTATCTGATAATGGATGAACCCACTAGTGCCTTAGATAATATTACTGCCAAAAAAGTCATTCAAAATATAGAACAGTTTTTTGCTGGTCGAACGATTATTACCGCCACGCATAAATTGAAGTTATTTGAGCATGTAGACAAAATTGTGATGATTGAAGAAGGAGAAATTATCGAACAAGGAAGTTTTGACAAATTGATAGAATTAGAAGGTGCTTACCAGCAACAATGGCTAGGTTTAGATTAGCACTGCTTCATTATCTTAGCCAATAAAGTCTATACTAACACTCTATATAAATTGTTTAACCAAAAAAAATCATGAAAATTACAGAAAAATTGCCAAGAGGATTGGTTATTAGTAGCACCGTGGCCATCTTTTTTGTTTTGGGACTACTGCCTTTCCTTGCCTGGTTATTGGAATATAAAGATACCATCAGCGCACCATTGACGATTACTACGGAAGTGACTCCTGTGGATATTTATGCTAGAACAACAGGAGAAATTAAACTTTTAGTAACAAATGATGCTATAGTTCAAAAAGGGACACCACTAGCTATTATTCGCAATACCGCAGTTTATGAAGATGTAGCATTATTAAAAGCTAAATTAGCCGCCAAAGATCGTAATTTTATTGATGTTGCTAAAGACTTATGTGCTGCGCAAGCTTTAAAGGTAGGCGAATTGAGGCCTGCACTTATTCAAATAGATAAAGCGACTGAAGCTTATCAAACTTTTTTAAATACAGATAATCATCAAGCTTTAATTGCTTCAAGAAATACGCAAATTGAACAATACAACACTCGGAAAAACTTATTAAAAAAGAAATTTGAAATATTAGCCAGAGATAGGGCTTATGAACAAAAGATTATTGCTAGACAAGAACAACTTTTGGCAGATGACGTTATTGCAGCAACAGAATTAGATGACGCTAATCGGAAAATTGTCGTGCAAGATTTAGCTAATTTAGCAAACGAAACAGATTTAAACGCCTTAGATTTAAATATAGAAACACTAAAGCGAGAAATGGAGGAAATAACAGGACAATTCTCTCTTAACAAACTCACTTATACAAATGCGGTAAAAGAAGCATTACGGCGGTTAAAAAATGACTTAACTGCCTGGGAGTTGAAATACTTACTAATAGCAAATGTAACAGGACGTTGCATTTATAAAGATTACTTTAATGACTATCAGTTTGTGAGAAGAGACGAAAAAGTATTTAGCCTAATTCCAAGTCAAAAAACGCCTTACTTTGCGTTATTGCAGCTACCAATACAAGGAGCAGGAAAAGTAAAACAGCACCAAGAAGTTTATGTAAAATTAAATAATTATCCTTTTATGGAATTTGGAGTATTAAAAGGAAAAATCAAGGCTATTTCTGCTTTGCCTTTTGACAATCATTATAACGTTCAAGTCAACTTCCCACCCGAACTCATTACGACCTACGGAGATACCCTTCAACCTCAATCCTTAATGCATGGCGTAGGAGAAGTAATCGTAGAAAGGAAAAGTTTGTATGGCAGAATTTCAGAACAAGTGAAATCTGCTCGCTTAAACCGCTGATTAAATGGTTTATCATCATACGATCTACTACCTATTCATTTTATTAATCCTTCTTTCATAAATTGTGCATATATTTTTATATATTCGCAGAAGGTTTTTAGAAAAATGTTTTGCCACTCTTTTGTAACTCATTTTTTATTTCTAAACACGAGGCTTTTAAAGCCGGATTCTCTCTACCTAGGAAGTACCGTTAATCGGTGCTTCTCTGGGGATTACCTTTTCCCCGATATAAATAGTTTAACATAAAAATCAAATCAAAAATATTTAGAATATCAACTCCGATTGGCACAAATTTCTCTCACCTCATATCTTCCCTCAATTTAGTAGCAACGAAATAATAAGTCCACTCATTTCAATGAGCTTATATTATTTTATTATGTTATTATCGCTACTTAAATAAGTAAAATCAAAGTATGAAAGCTAAAATAGCTGGTCGTTGTAAGAGCTTATTAGGTGGGTATATTGGATGGATAGCTTATGATTGTTACCATCAAGAAACGTTGGCTAGTAACCAAATAAATGCGATGGCTGTAATAGCCCTTTGGTCAATTTTATATGGTTTATATGATGTATTGAAACGAGAATAATACATGGAGGCTGAAATTATAGTGTTGGAAAATAAAACAGGCGATACAAAATCAATTGTATCGCCTGTTTTATTTGTAATATATCTGATTGCTCACTGTTTACTAAGCCGCCTTCAACTGCGCCAACTTAGACTTCCGCAACTTCGATTCCGCATAAATACGGTCAACTACAAAAGATCGTACATCTTTTTGCGAAGGCAGTTCGTACATCGCATCCGTCATAATAGCTTCACAAATAGACCGCAAACCTCTAGCGCCTAACTGATAATCTAAAGCAGTTTCTGCAATAAAATCTAAGGCTTCTGCCGTAAAAGTTAGTTCAATATTTTCTAGTTCAAGCAATCTAGAATATTGTTTGACCAAAGAATTTTTAGGTTCGGTAAGAATGGCTGTTAAAGCGGCTAAATCCAGCGGCTTTAAATAAGTCAAAACGGGTAAACGACCAATTAATTCAGGAATTAAACCGAAAGTCTTTAAGTCTACATGAGAAATATATTGCAATAAATTTTCTCGGTCCACCAATTCTTTTTCATCAGCATTAAAACCGATTACTTGGGTATTCATTCGACGAGCAATGATTTTTTCAATGCCATCAAAAGCACCACCACAAATAAATAAGATATTATTGGTATTAACTTTGACTAATTTTTGTTCTGGGTGCTTTCTACCGCCTTGTGGTGGAACATTGACTTCTGTTCCTTCCAACATTTTTAGCATCGCTTGTTGCACCCCTTCTCCAGAAACATCTCTAGTAATAGATGGATTATCTGATTTTCTAGAAATTTTATCAATTTCATCAATATACACAATCCCTCTTTCCGCAGCGGATACATTATAATCACAAGCCTGTAGCAATCGACTCAACATACTTTCAACATCCTCTCCTACATAGCCTGCTTCTGTAAATACCGTTGCATCTACAATTGCAAAAGGCACTTTTAACATTTTAGCAATGGTCTTTGCCAATAAAGTTTTTCCAGTACCTGTTCGACCCACTAGTAAGATATTAGATTTTTCAATTTCAATTTCATCATCAACAGGTTGTTTTAACCGCTTATAGTGGTTATAAACCGCTACAGACAAGAACTTTTTGGCATCATCTTGACCAATAACATATTTATCAAGGTGTCCTTTAATATCTCTTGGGGTCAATTTGCTAGGCAAGTCTGTTCCTTCCCAAGCTATTTTTCCAGCCTCTCCAGTTACGGCACTACCGACTGCACTTTTCTCTCCTTTCTTATTCCCATATAATTCTTCTTGGATAATTTCTTCTGCTTGCTCTACACAAACTTCACAAATATGTCCATCAATTCCTGCAATTAAAATAAGGGCTTCAGATTTATCTCTGCCGCAAAAAGAACACCTAAAATTTTGTTTGCCTCTACGCATATTGTTTTGTTTGAAGTGTAAGGTACAAAGGTTTAAAGGTGCAAAGGTAAAGAGGTACACGGGAATTACCCGTCATACCTCTTTATCTTTATTCCCTGCTACTTCTGTACCTCTTCACCTATTTAGCTTGCTTTTTTTTCTCTTGTCAATACTTCGTCAATTAAACCAAATTCCTTAGCGATAGGCGCTTTCATCCAGTTATCTCTATCTGACCCTTTTTCAATTTCTTCAAAGGTTTTTCCACAATGATCCGCTAAAATCGTGTATAACTCATGTCTTAATTGCTTAGATAAGTTATAGTTGATTTCCATATCACTAAATGTACCTCTCATTCCACCAGATAATTGGTGAATCATTACTCTTGCATGCGGCAATGCAGAACGTTTCCCTGCTGCTCCAGCAGACAATAAAACGGCCCCCATAGAAGCTGCTAAACCTGTACAAATAGTCGCAACATCTGGGCTGATGTATTGCATCACATCATAAATGCCCATACCATCAATAACAGAACCACCTGGACTATTAATGAATAATTGCACATCTCTTTTTGGGTCAACTGATTCCAAAAATAATAATTGTGCAGTTAAAATATTGGCTACTTGGAAATTAACATCCGTACCTAGAAATAAAATTCTATCCATCATCAATCGAGAGAATACATCTAATACCGTTGCATTCATTCTTCGCTCTTCAATGATATAAGGCGTCAAACTATTTTGAAAAGCTTGCGCACTAATTTCGGCATATTTATCAACATGAATACCGCCAACTCCACGGTCTTTAACGGCAAATTTTCTGAATTCTTTTTGAAAATCCATATCCATAATCTATTGGTTTGAGATTTGTGGTGCTATCAATCGGAAAATACAGGTTTTCCTTTATCTAAAACTAAAAGGTTGCTAAACTTTGATAATTATAAAGTTTGTCGATTTTTTAGTTTATTTACCCCCTTGAATCTATATTCAAGGTAGGAGACAACTCCTCAAAAGCTGATTAAAATTTAATTTACATTTATTTATAACAAATAAAGTCAGTTTAGTTTCAATCAGGCTTAAAATTTATTTGATTTCAGTTGCCAGTTACCTACCAAATACGAAACTGGTAACTAATAACAGGCAACCGATTATTTTATTCTTCTACAACCTCTGCTTCTTCAATACCTTCTTCTGATGCCTCTACCGCTGCTTCAGTAGCTAGTTCTGGTGCAGGTGGCTGATGCTTCGCATTTTCTTCAGCAACTAATTTTTCTAA
>CALFWI010000178.1 GCA_937928615.1 uncultured Saprospiraceae bacterium
AAAAGGGCATAAAAATGGAATTTACAGCTTATCCATCTTTATGCCCTTTCTTATGTTTAATCATCAATTTTGCCGTTCAATACGACCAAATTGATAAATCTGTTTTACTGCGTCAAAGTCCATTCCCCATCCTTAATATGCAAAGCACGCAAAGCATCGGTTCGAGTGTCTACATCAATAGAACTGTTTTCTAAGCGTAAAACCCCTCTTGGACAAACAGCGGAACAAATGCCACAACCGACACAAGAAGACCGTACAATGTCCTGTCCTTTTTGCGCATACGCTCTTACGTCAATGCCCATTTCACAGTAAGTCGAACAGTTCCCACAAGAGATACATTGGTTACCATTCGTAGTGATTCTAAACCTAGATTTATACTTTTGTACCAAACCAATATACCCTGCTAATGGGCAACCAAATCGGCACCAAGTCCTATTTCCCATTAAAGGATAAAAACCTGTTCCAACGACGCCTGCAAAAGCAGAACCAATTAAGAAACCATACCAAGTTCGGACGGAATCACTATTGAAAATTAGGACTTGATAATTGCCTGTAAAATAAGTGTATAAAACCATCAAGGTCATCACTACCGCAAACAGTAATACGCCATGAATAATATAGCGTTCGTATTTCCAAGCTCGTAAACTTTTATCAGATAATTGTCGGAAAGGGTCGCCCATCGTTTCTGCTAAGCCACCACAACCACAGACCCAAGAACAGTACCATCTTTTTCCAAAGAAATAAGTAAATAAAGGCACACCGATAATCATTAATGCCAATCCCCAAACCAGCATAAATAAGCCCAATCCACCACTATTCGTTAGGGTATCTAAGTTGTAATCAAAAAAGAAAGAATAATTTAATGGCCAGATATTCTTAAAATCATAATAAGGCTGGTTCAACCGAACCAATATTTCAGGTAGTAAAAAGGCAATGGCGGTTTGAAAAAACATCACAGAGCAAGTCCGAACGACTTGATAGACATTGTGGCGATATTTACTCATCATGCGAATCCCCATGACCAAGACAATAATGGTATATAATGTGCCATATAAAAACCATTGACTAGCGCCATTTCCACTTAAAGACAAGCTTAATGGATTGACCATCACGACCCAACTGGTAATATATTCTGGCATCCAGTATAATAAAATGTAAAAACCTATTAAATATACCCCTGTCATTACGCCTAACCAACCTGTAACATCAGGCGAAGCAGACCGCTGTGGATTGTTTTCTTTGGACCGTTGTTTGAAGAAGACCAACCAAGTAATTAAGCCAATCATTGCTGTGGTAATAGCAGGCCAAAGTAAATTATGGTTCATATAAAAAATACCATAGACAATTGTTCCGACAATTGTTAAACCCAAAAAGAGTTGTCTAATATTTACTTGCAGCCCTCTTGTCAGGGAATTATGGTAAATGCCATTGTTTTTAATGCCGGGCAATGGCACAAATTTCGGGAAGATATATAATAAGCCTCCTAGAATACCTAAACCAAAAGTGAGCATAAACCAACGAATTGGATTTTGGGCGATTGGCCCCACACTAGCGGATTTAACGATGCCAAATAGATAACTCTTCGTGTTCCCCATTCGATAATCCCATTCGTAAACACCCTCAGGAATCCCATTCTTTGCTTTTTCTTCTAAGGATTGCTGTGCATCGGTTAAGGTCTTTTTTAAATCAGCGATAAAAGCAAAATTCGATTCGTATCTTTTATCGAGTAAACCGTTGGCTTTGGCTTTTTCTATGATTTCTTTTTTATGGTATTCCTTAGAAATAGCTAAGGCGGCTTCGGATAGTTGATATTTACCCATGCCTAGGGACAGCGTAAATAATGCCAAGGCAGTAATAAAAATCCCTAATCCTATTTTTTGTATGATATGCATTTTTTTGAATGATAAATGATGAACGATAAATGATGAACAAACTGCTACTGCCTACTGCCTACTGCCTTCCTCAAGAACTTCAACGCAGCCGTCAAACTTCGCTTTTGCTTCAATTGCAGATTCTTTCCAGTTTGCTGATTATAAATTTTAATCACTTCTGTCTCGTATTCTTTGTAAAATTCTGGGTCAAAATTGGCAATGCCCAGATTTTGTAAAACCGTTTCTACCGACGTTTTTTCTTTTAACCACTTTTCGCAAACTTCATGTCGGTAGCGAATGCCCATTAAGTTGAATCCAAGGACTTCCTTGGTGTTTTTGTCATAGACAATTCGGATACTTTTTCGCCCTTCTGGATGTTCCCAATAAATAGATGCATGATTTTCTGGTGCTTTGGCTAAGACTGTTCCATAAACTTGATATTCTATATCCACAAACTTGGCAGAATTGAACCAGATGCTAGGAGAATATTCTTTAACCTTACCACAAACGGTATAAGCCACCGTTTCGCCCATCATTTTTCCCGTATACCAAACTGCTTCAATTGGTCGCCTACCTTCTTTTGGATTTCTTAGTTGTGCACAATCGCCAATGGCATAAATATCTTTGACACTTGTTTCCAGTTTTTCATCCACTAAAATGCCTCTACCGACTTCAATCTCTGGCGCACTTTCTTTTATAAAACCAATGTTTGGATGCACGCCTGCGGTCAAACCTACAAATTGACAATCAATGCGCTCGCCTTTATTCGTAATGGCGGCACAAGCTTTGCCCGTCCCATCATCTATAATTTCTTTTAACTCTGTTTTTAACTGTAAATTAATGCCGCTTTCTACGATATGCCGACTAACCATTTTAGATTCTGCTTCTGGTAGAACTGCATTCCAATACAAATCTTCTCTAACCAAAAAAGTCGTTGGAATATGCCGAGAGTGGAACATTTCTGCCATTTCAATGCCAATCAGACCACCACCTACAATTACAGCATGCTTTAACCCATCTGCACTAGCTGCTTCCATCCCATCTAAATCTTGCATGCTATACATCCCTTGCACTCGGTCTAAATCTTGTCCAGGCCAACCAAATTTATTGGGCGTAGACCCACAGGCAATGATGAGTTTATCGTAACTCATATTTGCTCCCTCCTTAAAGATTAAATTTTTATTTTGGCTATCAATCTTAGCCACAAAACCTCGCTTCAAGTCGATACGGTTTTTTTTCCAAAACCAATCTTCGTAAGGTTTTAAATCTTCTTTTCGCATGTGGCCCATATAGGCATACATAATAGCCGTTCGGGAGAAAAAATAATCGGTTTCAGCGGAAATAACGGTAATTTTATGGTCGCTTAATTTTCTGATGAAGCGAGCGGCGGTAATGCCGCTAATTCCGTTACCAATAATGGCAATGTGCATAATTAATAGGTTGGTTTTAGAGGTCAGAAATCTGACCGTTTATTGCATAAACTGTCAGAGGTCAGATACGTTAATCGCAACGTTCTAAGTCTGACTTCTGGCAGTCCCGAAAGCTTTCGGGATAATTTTCGGTCTGACATCTGACCTCTTTCATGGCATCAAGTTAATAAACTATTCTAAATATGTGCTAAAATTAAAGAAAGTTGCTAAAGCACAAAGAAGAAAGGTTAAAAGCGACTTGTAATGTCCCTGATAAGACGTACCCATTGATAGGCATTCTTAAAAAGCGTTAAATCAATGTCGGCTACTGTTAATTTATTGTCTAAAACTAGCATTTTATTTATTTTGGCAATACCTTTGAACAATAAATATATATACAGTTTATTAACCGATTCTTATCAAAAAATAAATCGACTTTATGGTACATTTATTTTTTAGTGTAGATTAGTCATATCCCATTTACATGAAGCAAAATTTACTCCTATTTTTTCTTATCTTTTCTATATCCCTGTCAGCACAGGTGACCCTCAATTTAACGGAACCCACAGGTTCCACTACCGTATTGGCTTCCGACGATGATATCACCGCTAAAGGATTTATCAAAAATGAATCTGAAGATACCGTCACTGTCATGTGGAAACGCAACGTCATTGAATTAAAAGACGGTTGGGAAACTGCCGTTTGTGATAAGAATCTTTGTTATATTCCTAGTTACGGAGAAACTTCCGCAGCAGATGGGACGAATTTGGTCTTAGCACCAGGCGAAGAATCTAATTTTGATGTGCATGTTTATCCTGATGGAACAGAAGGTTTTGCCATTGTGGAAGTAACCGCAACGGATATTACCAATGCTGAAAATACGGTAACAGGTAGATATGAGTTTAATCAAAATTCTACGAGTACCGTAAATTTTACTAAAGCAGCTATCAAAATTTATCCAAACCCTACAATTGATTATATTTCTATTTCAGAAGCAGACCAAGTAGAGCGGTTGATTATTTATAATATTGTCGGAAGACCTGTCAAATTATTTGACGCCAATTATTATAATCGTTATGACGTCATGGATTTGCCAACAGGTATGTACTTAGTTCGGTTGATGGGAAAGAATGATAGAACGATTAAGACGGTTCGTTTGAGCAAAAAGAGAGGTGCATAGCGATAATGATGAATGATGAAAGAGGAATGATGCATTCAATAATAATGGATGATTCAGCCTATTCAATAAAAATCGAGTTAGTGAGCTTTCACTAACTCGATTTTTGTTTACGGTTTACAGAACGACAGGTTTTAACTTCGTAACTTGCCCCAGTTTCCCCCAATTCTTAGGGGTATTTTCAATCTGGATTGTAACCGAAGACTTTGTAAGATTACCAGACTAAATTTAATGCTTATCCGTGATGCCTATATCCCGTGTTATAAACCATCCGTGATGCAAATTATCCGTGATGTCCTACATCCCTGTTATAAACTATCCGTGTTAACTTGTGCTTCTTATTTTTTATCCGTTACTTAGCAATCGCTAACAATCCTGTTAATCCACCTTAAAATCTTGTCATCCTGTGAGACCTTATATCCTTGCCGAAACAAATTGGAAAACCGTCAAAGAGACGGACTATAAAGTAGCCGTGATGCCTTGGGGCGCTACCGAAGCGCATAATTACCACTTACCTTACGCCACCGATAATTATCAAGTCGATTATGTAGCAGCGGAAGCCGCAAAAATAGCTTGGGAAGCAGGCGGTAAATCAATTGTATTGCCTTGTATCCCTTATGGTATTAATACGGGACAATTGGATGTCAAATTGTGTATGAACATCAATCCAAGTACCCAAATGGCGATACTAAAAGATACGGTAGACGTTTTGGTTCGAGCGGGCATTGATAAATTGGTCTTGCTAAATGGACATGGGGGCAATAATTTTAAAAACATGATTCGGGAGATGTCGTTTCATTTTCCCGATATGTTTATTTGTTGGGCCAACTGGTTTCAAGCAGTAGATTGGAAACTGTATTTTGATGACCCTGGCGACCACGCAGGTGAAATGGAAACAAGTGCGATGCTGCACATTGCACCCGATTTGGTTAGACCCTTATCCGAAGCAGGAGATGGGGCAGCCAAACGATTTAAAATTAAAGCCTTCAAAGAAGGTTGGGTAACGGCACAACGACAATGGACGAAAGTGACGGCGGATACAGGCGTCGGTAATCCTTATCCTTCAACAGCGGAAAAAGGGAAAATCTATTTAGATGCTTGTGCAAAAAATATTGGACAATTATTGGTGGATTTAGCGAATACGCCGAATGCGGAGTTGTATGAGTGATGGCGGTGGAATGGAGTGGCCTAATGGTTGAGCCTGCTCTAAAAACGCTATTTTGATAAAAAATCATTGGTCTGAACAAAAAGTAATAGATAGTCAGATTAAAAATTAAGGTTCTTTGACAATTTTTGCATTGCTATCAATCACGAAGTGATTAAACTATAATAACTCCGTATGAAATGCGGAGAATGCTGGCAGATTCGAGTCTCACAATCCTGAAAGGATTGAACTTGTGCAAAAATTG
>CALFWI010000179.1 GCA_937928615.1 uncultured Saprospiraceae bacterium
GGTCTTTGACAATTTTTGCACAAGTTCAATCCTTTCAGGATTGTGAGACTCGAATCTGCCAGCATTCTCCGCATTTCATACGGAGTTATTATAGTTTAATCACTTCGTGATTGATAGCAATGCAAAAATTGTCAGAGAACCCAAAAAATTAATGATATGATATCAGAATTATTAAATGACCCAAATACTGGGAAATATTTCGTTTTAGGGAGTTTACTATTTTTTGGCGCAATAGAAACTTTTGCAGGGCATCTAAAAAATACTAACCGAACCTTACATGATTGGATGACTGAATTTGTTGGGTTTATTTTATTGGGTATTGCTAGTTTCGCTGGATTATTTGGCATTAATTACTTAGGCGAACAATTTTTCCCCGAAGCTCATTATTCATTGGCCGATTTGTCTTTATGGATGGCTGTACCTTTGTATATGTTTACAGATGATATTGCCCAATATTGGTATCATCGGTCTGCGCACGAACATAATTTTTTATGGAAGCACCATCGAGTGCATCATGCAGCGGAACAAATGGGCGTAATGGTTTCATATAGAAATTCTGCCTTTTATTTTCTCTTTTTGCCCAATGTTTGGATTGCTGCTATCTTTACTTTCTTAGGAATGATTCCTGCCACCATTATTGGTTTAATTGTTAAGCAGTTAGTAGTAGCTAGTTCGCATAGTACAGCTAGGTGGGATGAATATTTATATAAAATCAAAGCGTTAAGCCCTGTGATGTGGGTGATTGAACATATTTTTGTAACGCCTTCTTTCCATTACGCGCATCATGGAAAATCAAAAGCAGATAATATCAGTGACCCAAATGGTAATTTTGGCAATGCCTTTACGATTTGGGACCAATTATTTGGTACGGCTACTTTTACTAGAAAATATCCTACTCAATTTGGTTTGCAAACAGATACTAAAGATAGTTGGTCTGCCCAGCTTTTTTACCCTTTTGTTACCTCTGATAAGCCAGGAAGTGAATTGGCAAAAGGACATAAAAAAGTATCTTCTGCTACCAACGAAGCTATTTCCGTAGAACTAGAAGCAGGGACGCATTTATGGTGTCAATGTGGCTTTAGTAAAAACGCCCCTTTTTGCGATGGTTCGCATCATGGGACTAAAATAAAGCCGATTGCTTTTGATATGAAGAAAAAACGAACGGTTAAGTTATGTAATTGCAAGCATACGAAGGCGAGCCCTTTTTGTGATGATACGCATTTGAGTTTGTAATAAATATCGATTTTAGAGCCGATAATAAGAATCCGTTGGGTAAGCAAATTAATCAGTTGTGGAGTATTTTACCCAACGGATTGAGTTACCCAACGGATTTTAATATTTATTTTCACTATTTGAAGCATTTATCGTTCATCATCCATCGTTCCAAAATCTACCTTTCCACCAGAACTATTTCCGACCGTCGATTTTCCTGCATTCCTTCCTCCGAATGATTATCCGAAATAGGACTTGTTTCCCCAAAACCAATTGCCTTAAGAATGCGGGTTGCTGAAATTCCTTTTCCAATCAAATAAGTCTGCACTGCATTGGCTCTATTTTGAGATAAAACTAAATTCAAAGCATCATCACCTCGACTATCGGTATGCCCATTTACTTCGATTTTAGCCTTAGGATATTCAGCTAAAACCCTTGCTACATTATCCAATTGAGCGTGAGAAGTGATTGTTAATTCCGCTGAGTTAAAAGGGAATTGAACCGATTCTAAAACAAAGATTTTTGGGACGGCTAATTTAGGGGTACTTAAAAAGTCAGCAATTTTAGCTTCTGCGGTATTGGAGGTTAGGTTTAAGTCGAAGGCAGTTGGCCCTAATTTAGCAGGTTCAACAGGTTTTGGTCTGGGTTTTTCGACTACTTTAGGAATTGGAGCTGGAGTAACTACTGTTTCTGCGGTATTACATTTCTTAAAAAGTAGCCCTAATAAAAATAAGCCTAATATTCCTAATAATATCCACCACCAAGGAAATCCTTTGCTCGATTTTTTGTCTATTATTTTTGAAGAAACAGGTTGGCTTAGTTTTTCTGGGGC
The DNA here is from genome assembly GCA_937928615.1 of uncultured Saprospiraceae bacterium. Taxonomy (GTDB): domain Bacteria; phylum Bacteroidota; class Bacteroidia; order Chitinophagales; family Saprospiraceae; genus JAFMDF01. The sequence continues at coordinate 2,045 of CALFWI010000179.1, forward strand.
TATGGTCGTTACAGGCGGTAGGAATTCTTCTACCTCTTCTTCTGTAGTTGTAAGAATTGGAGGGATGTCAATTTCTACTTCGGCTTTTTCTGCTTCAATTTCTTCCGTTATTCCTGCAGTTACCTCTTCTTCAATTATTTCTTCCAATTCGACGATTTCTCGTTCTATTTTTATGGTTGGTTGTGGTAAAATATCTGGTAGTACAGCTGGCTTTTCTATATTGCTTATTGCTGGAATTATAGGCATTACCGTTGCTGCTGTTTCCTTTATTAAGCCTTTTGCTACGACAGGGATTGATTTTTCTGGCAAAGTAATGGTGTATTTTTTCTTCTTGGAGACCTTTACTTTATTAACCGCTTCTTTATGGTTAATTATTTGTTCCTTAAAATCTTTTAAGGCTGCCAACATCTTCTTTTCAGTTGTATAATACTGACTTCTAGCAAAAGATTTTTCTTTTTCGTCGATAATAGAGAAATAGAATTCATTTTTGCTCTTTTTCCAAGTTTTATATCCTTTTTTCTGTGTACCAATTTTAAGAGTTTTGGCGATGTATTCATCTCGATTTCGTCGTTTATTAAAAGGCTTGCTAAATAATAAAGGCTGCCCTTTTTTGTCATTATAGTGAAAATAATGCAATTTGTTTTTAGCACTTTTAAAACCTTCAAAACCGATTAAACCTAATGGAGAAGCTTGTTTCAAATGATATTGCTCATTGGCTTTCCGTTTCTTTTTCTTCTTTTTGGGAATTTTGAAATCGGCTTCATAATTCGATGCTTCGGCTGTTAAATAAGCCATTGCTGCAGCCATTTTTCCTTGACTTTTAAAGGCTTTACTTCTAGCAATTTCATAGCCTTCTTCCGTTTTGAAGATAAAAAAGAAGCGACCTTCTTGCTTGACCACTTCAATGTTTTTGCTACTATTGGTCTGTTGAATAATTGCATGAATGGCTTTTAATCGACGGGTGTTTCCTTCATAGACTCGACTATATAAAATGGGCTTGCCAGTGGCATCATTAAAATGGAAGTATTTATCTTTGGAATTTTTGAGATTAATTAGCTCAAAACCAGGCTGATTATTGATAGATTTTTTATCAAAATCATACCCCTCTGCTCTCCATCCTACTTTCTTTTTAGAGACCACTTTTTTACTCGACTTTTCATAACTAACCGCAAAATCATGACTGGAGTGGGCAAATTCTTTCAATTGAACTAAAACGTCACTAGCTGCTTCTATTTCCTCAAAGGAAGGGCTTTGGGCAAGGTCTGCAACTTCAAAATAATACTGCTGATTATTGCCTGCTTGGATAGCAATCTGTTCATTATCTCTTAAATCTAATAAGACCGTTTGCAATTGCGCTAAGCAAGTTTTTTTATCACTATAATCAGCACTGGTTAGGTAAGTTTTTTTTTGATTACTTATTTGAAAAATATAGTCATTTTCTAAATCAGGACGGAGTAATTTAATTCTCATAGTTGCTATTTTTGCTAAAAAGGATAGGTTAAATATCTAAAACGAAAGTAATATAGTAAAAAAATACTTTGTGAGATAACTCGATATTCTTTTTTTTTGATTCTTTTTTATTTTTAGTGCAACCAATTTTTGAAATTTGACACTATTGTTTTCGATAAGAATTCTCACTAAATTCATATCAAAATAGATGATTTAACTGGTTTGATTACTATAAACTTGCTGACACGAGTTTCTTAACGTTGATATAGTAATACAGACCATTAAGTCATCTTGCAAATTCATCGAATTTATTAAGGAGGGAATCACTCTTTAATAAATGAACGAAAAACTTTCTATCTTCTTGAGTAAATCGGATGCTTATATTATTGACGGGTGCAAACAGGGCGACCATGTAGCACAAAACCAACTTTTCTTAAAGTATAGGTCAATGCTATTTGGTGTCTGTTTGCGTTATGGTCAAAATCGACCCGAGGCAGAAGACTTGTTGCAGGACGGAATGATTGTTATTTATAGGGATTTGTATCAATATAAACCAACTGGCGCTTTAGGTGCTTGGTTAAGACGAGTAATGGTGAATGTATGTTTGCAGCATTTGCGAAAGAAACACCGAATTATTCGGACGACACCTATTGAAAATTATAACGAGCGATTAGAGACAGACGAAGATTTGTTTAGCCAATTTAGACTGAAGGCTTTATTGAAAATGGTTCAACAATTACCCCCAGGGTATCGAATGGTTTTTAATCTATATGTAATTGAAGGTCATTCCCATCAAGAAATAGCTGATAGACTAGGTATTTCTTTGGGGACTTCTAAATCTCAATTATCTAGAGCTAAAGCCACTTTGAAAAAATTATTGGAAAAAGAATTAGCGGATGAACCGTGAAAAGAGGTCAGTAAGGAACATTAAAAAAAGTATACACTTTTTCGTTGTTTTTAAATAAATACTGATGTCTAAAAAAATACCATGAAAGGAAAAAATAAACCAGATAATTTAGAAGATTTCTTCAAACCATTGGGAGAATATGAAGAGGACCCAGGAGCAGATTTTTGGGATAGAATAGCGCCAGTTATTCCTCAAAAACCAATGTCTTCTGCTTTTGTCTATAAAGGTTGGATGATAGTCATGGCTTTTTTAGGTGGACTTCTTTTTAGTAGTTTGTTTTTCTATTGGCAGTCGAATACACAGTTATTAAATAATTTAGAAACGCAACTAATTGAAAAAAATACCCAAATTGAAGTATTACAGCAAAAAGTGGGACTACTAGAAAATTTCAAGGAAACGAATCTTCATATATCGGAGCATAAAACAGTTGAAATAATTACCGCAAACAAAGAAATCACCCGACTGAAGTCTATTTTAAATTCAAAAGCTGTTGGTTCCCCTGAAAAAGCAAAGCTAAACGCTTTAATTCAAACTAGTAAAGAACCACTCATTAAGCTGGAAATTGCCCATGAAACAGGTGTTGTAGCCACTGCCCCTTCTATGAAGGACAGTTGGTTACAACCTCGTTTTTCAACGATTACTCAGAATATTTCTCATTTATTTTCGACGTACAATAGTAAAATTAATAGTACTAACCAACAAAATTTATTGCTTAGTCATAATTCTCTTGAAGGAAGAGGAGCGGACTTTAATGCTGATGAGATAGCGGTAGCATCCACTGCAAAACCAGCAAACCTTAATTTATTACCTATTAAAAAAGTAGTAGCTATACCATTTGACGAAGATAATTTTGATTTAAGTTTAGCAGAAAAAATGGCGCTGTTTAGAAAATCCCAACTAACTCCTACATTAGAAGAGGATTATGAAAAACTAACTTCTTTTATAGTAGGTGCTATTAACCCATTGTCTAGTTACAAATATAATTTAGCAGGTTTTCAACCAACAGGACTTGTTGCTTTAGAATCGGCGGGTATCGGAAATTCCTGGAATTGGAGTGTTTATGGTGGTTTTGAAACGAAATCCAAGTGGTCTGTCCAGATGGGCATTGATTATAATAAATTGTCGGTTGTCAAAGAAAGTGTCAACAATGTTCGATTTAAAGAAGAAGATGCCCAACTGGTTAATGGAGGATATGTTTATTCTTTTAACCAACGTACAGATGGTGCATTGGGACAAGTAAGTGTTAATTCGATTGTTTTAAATCAATTTAAGAATGATGGAAAAGATATTTTAGATGGCGATTTGTTTCAATTATCAATTAGTACGGAACAACCAGTAAAAATTATTCGATTGCCTATATTAGGCGGGTATAGATTTGATTTATCTAACCGATTTTATGTAACTCCTAAATTGGGCGTTTCTGCCGTTTGGAAAATCAAAGACCAAACTCAATTAAGAGAAATTAAGACCTTTTCAGACCGTTTAAGTGTACAAAAATCTGATATTTTCTTAACGACTAAAAGAACAACAGAATCTTTAGAAGCTAACTTCCGAACAGAATTTGGCTTTAGATGGCGTAAACGTTGGTACTTAGTGGCTGAACCGAGATATAAATATGGTAAGTCCTTATTTCAATATAAGAATTTGGAATTAAAGGATGCGCCTTTCCATTTGATGGTAGGTATTCGATTTAATGTAGATTAGGTGGTTACCAGTTACCAGTTACGAGTTGCCAGTTTTAAAAATAGATGTTAAAACTGGTAACTGGCAACTGGTTTTTTACCCCTTCTTTCGCTTATTATCTTTATAATCCATAAAAATAAATTCTCCTAATCCTTTTAAGCTACTGTAAAAGGCTTTCCCATTATTCGCTTTAGTGAATTGCTCCACAAAATTGACTAAATAAGGGTCTTTAGCAATCATAAACGTGGTAATTGGAACGTCCATTTTTTTACAACGAGCGGCTAAATTAAGGGTCCGATTGACAATTTTTCGGTCTAAACCGAAACTGTTCTTATAATATTTCTTTCCTTTTTTGATACAAGTGGGTTTACCATCTGTAATCATGAAAATTTGCTTATTGGGATTTCTACGACGGCGAATAATGTCTATCGCTAATTCTAAACCTGCTACTGTATTTGTATGATAAGGTCCCACTTCTAAGTAGGGTAGGTCTTTTACCTCAATCTGCCAAGCGTCATTTCCGAAAACCAGCACATCTAATGTATCTTTTGGATATTGAGTGGTAATCATTTCTGCTAAAGCCATGGCTACTTTCTTGGCTGGTGTGATTCTATCTTCTCCATATAAAATCATGGAATGAGAAATGTCAATCATCAAAATCGTACTGGTTTGACTTTGATAAAAAGTTTCCCGTACTTCTAAATCTTTAGGGGTTAGCATGAAATTATCAATGCCATTATTAATTTGCGCATTTTTCAATGATTCTGAAATGGCTATATTATCTAAAGAATCACCAAATTCATAAGGGCGGAGCTCTGAAGTGGATTCATCTCCTTTGCCACTAATTTTAGTGCTATGATTCCCTTTTTTAGATTTCTTAATTTGCCCAAATACATCATCTAAGGATTTTTTGCGCAAAGCAACTTCCATCTTTTTGGATGGTTTAAAAGAACCACCTTGTCCTTTACCACCTTCTTGTTGGATATAGCCTTTATCTATTAATTCATCAATAAAATCAGCCATCCCGTAATCCTCATTGGTCAAATTATATTCTTTATCCAATTGAGTCAACCAAGACAATGCCTCGCTGACATTGCCAGAAGTATGGATTAGTAATTCTTGAAATAATTTTAATAACTTTTCAAAAGTGTTGCCTTCATTTGAATCTGGAATATATTCTGAAAAACGCCATCCTATCATAGCTTAGATTTAATAACTATTATTATTACGAATAAAAGAGGTCAGAAGTCAGACCGTAAATTGAAATTTACTGTCAGAAGTCAGATGTGTAAAAACATAAAATATTTAATAAAGCCTGAATATGTTTTCTGGCTTCTAAAGCACTTTCTTAAATAGTAAACGTCTTAGACTAGCCAAGACGTTCAAATTTAAGTATAATTATTTTTGTATAGTTGAATTGAAAGAATAATTATCCAACAATTTTCCATTTTTAACTTACAGCCTTATCTCCCTAATTACCTCATTTCCCTCAGTTCCTCAAATCACACAACACTCTGCCAATTTTTCGTAATCAGGTTTGTCAGAAGATAATTTATGGATGTAATGTTCTCTAATCCGATTGCCTTGAACGACAAAAACACCTGGCATTTGGAATTCATCGCCCATTTGTTTGCCGATGCCGTGTCCTTCCACCACACCTGCTTGAAAGCCTCGTATCCAACTAGATAAACCAAATAGTTGCCTGAAATTGCCCTTAACCAAACCAAAGGCGGTATAGTATTGACAATCTGGGTCACTAACATGCTCCACGCCGTCCAAATTATATCTAGCAAAATAACGGTCAGCAGTTTCCATATCTGCCATGTGAACAAACACTAACTTGGAGCCTTTGGCTTCTAAATCATACCGCTTATGGGATAGTTCAGAAAGCGCTTCTCTGCAAAAAGTACAACCAAAATGTCGTAAGAAAATTAACATAATAGGCTGACGAGTAGAGAGTTGCCCAATGGTATTTCCTTCATTGGTTTCCATTCCCTTAAAAATATTCTTTATGTTACTACTTATCATAATTTATGGCTTGTAGGAGATAAACAGTAAAGGACCTAAAAGGTTGTCTAGTTACTTAATTTTATATAGTTGACTACCTCTTAATGAACAAGCCATGTTGACTATGAAAGACAGATAGAAGCCTGTAGTTAAGTTCTTGAAGATTTAAATATGCTCTAAGAGATAATGACCATTCTTTCTCTACTTTTTAATAAAAAAAGTATCCCAAGTAGCGATTCCTCCAAAATAAACCAAATTTAATAACATCATTATTTTCAACCAAAACGGCTGTTCTGGGTAATAATAAACCGTAAGGGGTAAGGCAATTAAAAAGATTAAAGAAGCGGCGATTGTTAACCCTTTGAGTCTACTAGCCTGACTTGGGTAAGCAAATTTGATGGGCACAAAATGTAGCATGGCAAATAATAGGACTAATAATCCATTCATTAAAGGAGAACAATCCAAAACAAAAACCAAATAATAAACGACCATATTCCATAGCACAGGAAAACCAATGAAATAATTATCATCGGAAACCATGCCCTCTTTTCCATAATACAGCGCAGAAACTATTAGTATTAAAAAAGTTAAGGGTAAACGCCAATCTTGGGCAACTAATTCTGCCTCGTAGAAAAAGTAGGCAGGAATAATGGCATAAGTTGAAAAATCAATCACATAATCAATTGTTTTACCATCCATATAAGGTAAGACTTCTTTCACTCTAAAAAGTCGAGCAAAAGTTCCATCAATTCCATCAATAACCAAGCAGGCCAATAACCAGAACATAGCACTGCGCCAGTTATGTGCTTGAACGGCTAAAATGGCCATAAACCCTGCTAATAAACCAGAGGCAGTAAAGATATGTACGCTCCACGCTAGCGACTTTTCTAATAAAGTTGGTTTTGTCATTTTTTGAATATTTACTCAAAGAAAAGCAATTATTTTGGCTTTGTTGGAATCCAATCTACTTTTCATTTTGGATTCGTATTTTTGCGGTTAAAAGAGAATATATTTGATGCTTTAATTCATTGAAAATTAAAAATTAGAAATTGAAAATTGAGAATTGCCTAATTAGGGTCGTTTTTCCCCTTCAAATTTCCTAACTTTCGCCCATGCAGCTAACAAAATCAAAAGCAATT
>CALFWI010000180.1 GCA_937928615.1 uncultured Saprospiraceae bacterium
ACATTGCTTAATAATTGTAGCTTAAAATAGGGATAAAACCCTACTCAACAATATAACCATAAAACAATATAGCCATTTGGGCATATAACTTGAGCTGCTCAATCTTTTAAAAATGTTCAAATCTTAACCTGTTAAAGTATAACGTACTATAAGTTCAGATTACCGACCTAATATAGCTTTTCCAGTTCAATCTATTAAACCAATCTCTTTATTAAAAAAAGTCCCCTTAAAGGAATTATTTTACCCCCAAATGAGGTTAATCCTAAAAAATAAACAGCAGGTGATACTAAATACTTTCCTGTCTTTGCTTTTTTTTGTGCTATAACTTAACAAGATTTAGTATTAAATCCTATTTTTGCAGCCATTTTACGTTTGGGTACTAATGGCTTACAAAAAGAAGTGTTGGAAATAGAAAGTAAGTACCCAATTAATTCAAGCAATTTTTAATGGCTTATTCAAATTGGAATCATCTCTATTTTGAAAATTGCAGATTGAAAATTGAAAATTGAAACAAGCATGAATATTTTAACGCAAATAGCAGCAGATGTAGTAGCAGGAGTACAAACGCTTTACGGACAGGAAACCCCTGCCGAAAAGGTAACCCTCTCCCCTACTCGCAAAGAATTTGAGGGAGATTATACCGTGGTTGTCTTTCCATATACTAAAGCAGCGAAGAAAAAACCAGCAGCTATTGGCGAAGATTTGGGTAACTATTTAGTAGAACATTCGGCTAATATTACCGCTTATAATGTCATTAACGGCTTTTTGAATTTGTCTATTAATCCTAGCTATTGGACCAATTTACTAGAAGAAATTGCCCTTAATGACAATTATGGCCAAAAAGCACCGAATGGAAAAAAAATAATGGTGGAGTATTCTTCACCAAATACCAATAAACCTTTACACTTAGGACATATTCGAAACATTCTTTTAGGATGGTCCAATGCTAAAATTTACCAAGCCATTGGCTATGAGGTGATTAAGGTACAGATTGTCAATGATCGAGGGATTGCTATCTGTCGAAGTATGTTGGCTTGGGAGCAATTTGGAAATGGCGAAACACCTGAAAATTCTGGTATTAAAGGGGATCATTTAGTAGGGAAATATTATGTTAAGTTTAATACAGAATTTGTCAAAGAGTACGCAGAATGGCAACAGACCGAGGAAGCAAAAGGTGTTTATACCGCTAAGAAAAAAGAAGACCAAGACGAAGCTGCTTTTTTCAAGGCTTATAAAAATGACTATTTTAACGAATACAGTTATTTAGGTCGAGATGCAAAAGCCATGTTGGTCAAATGGGAAGCCAATGACCCTGAAGTACGAACTTTGTGGAAAAAAATGAATGCTTGGGTATTGGCTGGTTTTGATAAGACTTACGATAAATTAGGCGTTACTTTTGATAAATTATACTTTGAATCAGATACTTATTTATTAGGTAAAGAGTTAATTGAAAAGGGATTGAAGGATGGCGTTTTATTCAAAGATGGCAAGCGAGTTTGGACGGATTTGAGCAATATCGGCATGCAGAAAAAGACCATCCTAAAAAGTGATGGAACGTCTACGTATACTTCTCAGGATTTGGGAACGGCGCAAATGCGATACAATGATTATCAAGCGGAACGAGTCGTTTATGTAGTTGGAGACGAACAAATTTCGCATTTTCAGGGTGTTTTTGAAATCTTGAAGCGGTTAAAAGAACCATATGCAGCTGGTTTATATCATTTAGCTTACGGGATGGTTGATTTACCGACTGGTCGAATGAAATCACGAGAAGGTACGGTTGTAGATGCCGATGATTTAGTAGCAGAAGTAATTGGCGCAGCCAAATCGGATGCGCTAGAACGAGGAGAAATTGTGGATTTACCAAAAGTAGAACAAGAAAAAACCTTCCGACAAATTGGTTTAGGTGCTTTGAAGTATTTCATTCTCAAAGTGAATTCCAAAAAGCGAATGGTTTTCAATCCAGAAGAATCCGTAGAAACCCAAGGTAACACAGGGCCTTATATCCAATATGCCTATGTTCGATGCAGTGGGGTTGCTCGAAAAGCACCAGAAATCAATATGGCAACTTCGGTTGAGTATACAGATTTGCAGGCACAGGAAAAAGAGTTGATTCTTAAAATATTCCAATTTCCTGCGGCAATTGAAGATGCGGCTAAAGAATATGACCCGTCCGTATTGGCCGCTTTTGCTTATGATTTAGCAAAAACTTACAATAAATTTTATCACGATATTAATATTCTGAAATCTGAATCCACCGCAGCTATGGCTTTTCGATTGAAGTTAAGTGCAGTAGTCGCTCGGACTTTGGCGAGTGCTATGGATTTGTTAGGCGTTGAGATGCCAGCTCGAATGTAGAAATAAACAAGGCGGTTATGGAAAATAACCGCCTTGTTTATATAACTTAAGCCTCTAGCCTAAGCAGGAACATTAGTCTTTTCTATTTTTTAAAAACTTTCCTTAGAAATCAAGCTACCTAGCCACTATTTCCGCAAGATGCCTGAGCTACTAAAAAACTCCTATTTTCTTCGTAATATTGCCGCTTTCCTAATCAATTTCTTACAAAATGAAAAGACTCAATCTACTATTAACCCTTCTTTGTGGTCTCGCTTTTATCGGTCCTGCCCAAAACCAATCCAGTCTTTCTCTCACAGAAATCATGAAGGGCAATCATTTTGTAGGACATTTACCACAGAATATTTATTGGGGAGAAAATAGCCAGAACATTTATTTTTCGTGGAATCCTGAAGGTGAATTATTGAGGAGTTTGTATCAAACAAATACAACGGGTATTGCGCCACAAAAAGTGAGTGTTGACGTGCAAAAAAAATTACCTTCAACCAGAGGAGGAACTTATAATAAGGCTAGAACCGCTAAAGTCTATGCTAAAAATGGGGACTTATTTTTATTAGATATTAGAAAAAATACGACAACTCAAATCACCAATACTTTTGCTCGAGAAAGTAACCCTATATTTTCAGCGGATGAACAACAAGTATTTTTCCAGTTGAATAATAATGCTTTTGCTTGGCAAATTGACCATGGAACGATTACCCAATTAACCAATTTTAGCAAAGGAAACGCCAAACCAATCAACAAAAAATTAAATGCCCAAGAAAATTGGTTAGCAGAAGACCAACTAGCATATTTCGATATACTACAATTGAAAAAAGAACAACGGGAAGCTAGGGAAGCACAACGAGAAGAATTAGGACCTAATCGTCCTGCTCCAGTTTATTTAAAAGGCAAAAATATCAGTCAAATTCAAGTAAGTCCTAATGGGCGCTTTATTACTTACTTATTGTCCAAATCGCCTAATAGCAAACGAACTAAAGTCCCAGATTTTGTAACCGAAAATGGTTATTTAAAAGATTTAAATTCCCGTCCAAAAGTAGGAAGCGCTGCAACGACTTATGAAAGAGGCATTTATGATAGTCAAAAAGATACAGCTTATATCATTGATGCTCAGCAAATTGAAGGCATTTTTGATAAACCCGATTTTTTAAAAACTTATATAGCAAAAGACAGTACCTATTTTCCAAAGTACAAGAAAGCGAGAAAAGTCATTATGTTATCGCCTATTTTTAATGCAACTGGAGATAAAGCAGCGATGGTCGTTCGATCTATGGATAATAAAGATCGTTGGATTATGGATTTAGAGATGGAAACAGGTAAACTAAAAACACTAGACCGACAACGAGATGAAGCTTGGGTCGGAGGGCCAGGTATTGGCGGTTGGAATTTTTCTAGTGGCAATATTGGCTGGATGCAAGACGATTATACGGTATGGTTTCAATCAGAAGAAAGTGGATATTCCCACCTCTATTGTTTGAATACCAAAAACGGAAAAAAGAAACCGTTAACGAAGGGGAACTTTGAGGTTTTAGATGCGCAGTTATCCAATGATAAAACACATTTTTATTTTAGTTCTAATGAAGTCAGCCCAACAGAACATCATTTTTATAAAATGAAAGCAAATGGCGGTAAACGAGAAAAGCTGACGACTATGGAAGGGAATAATGAGGTAACGCTTTCGCCTGATGAAAAATATCTAGCCATTCGTCATTCCTATTCTAATCAGCCTTGGGAATTATATGTGATGCCTAATCAAGCAGGCGCAAAAGCTAAAAAAATCACCGATTCTACCACCGATGCTTTTAAAGCCTACCAATGGCGAGCACCAGAATTAGTTAAATTTACCGCAAGTGACGGTGTAGAAGTGCCTGCAAGATTATACCGAGGAAAAAATGGCACCGAAGGAAAACCTGCCGTTATTTTTGTCCACGGAGCAGGGTATTTACAAAATGTGCATAAATGGTGGAGCAGTTATTACCGAGAATATATGTTTCATAATTTATTAGCGGATAATGGCTACACTGTTTTAGATATCGACTATCGAGCAAGCAATGGCTATGGAAGAGATTGGCGAACAGCGATTTATAGACATATGGGGGGCAAAGATTTGAGCGACCAAGTAGATGGCGCAACCTATTTAACCGAAAAATTAGGCGTCGATAAAGATAAAATTGGGATTTATGGTGGTTCTTATGGTGGCTTTATTACTATTTTTGCGTTATTCAACCATAATGATGTTTTCAATTGTGGCGCCGCTTTACGATCTGTGACAGATTGGGCACATTATAATCATGGTTATACGTCTAATATTCTAAATACGCCAGTTCAAGACCCTGAAGCTTATCGAAAAAGTTCTCCACTCTATTTTGCGGAGAATTTCGATAATGGAAAATTAGTCATGTTACACGGAATGGTAGATACGAACGTCCAGTTTCAAGACGTTGTTAGGCTTTCCCAACGATTAATTGAATTGGGTAAGAAAGATTGGGACGTTGCTATCTTCCCCATGGAAGGTCACGGTTTTGTTCAGTCTAGTAGTTGGGCAGACGAATATCGACGAATTTTTGAACTTTTTGAAGAAAGGTTGAAAGGAAAATAAGTGTAGAAAGGTAACAAGGTAGATAGGTACAAAGGTTAAAAGGTACAGTGGAACAAAGGAAAGAGCACACAATGGCTTCTTTTTATTTGGTTACCCCTCATTACTTTCTTAGCTCATTACCTTATCATCTTATTACCTTATCACCTCATTACCTTATCACCTCTAAACCCTTATAGAATATGCCAATTTGGTTAGTTACAATTTTTGAGATTTTAAAATTTACGATTCCTTCCTTAATTATGTTTTGGGCAGTCCAAAGTCTATTTAAGCAATTTTTGCAAGGACAACAGCAAATGCGCTTAATGGAAATAAAACAACAACAATCGGGCACAACTTTACCTTTACGTTTGCAAGCATATGAACGATTGTCTCTATTTTGTGAACGTATTTCTATCCCCAACTTGGTAATGCGTTTAAGAACAGAAGGTATGCAATCAGGTGCTTTACGAGTTGCTTTGATGATGGCAATTCAACAAGAATTTGAGCACAACCTAACACAACAAGTATATGTTTCTGCGCAGCTTTGGGAAATTATTAAATTGTCTCGAATGGATACAGTGAATGTAGTTACTTCTGTGGCGGAGGGAATTGATCCGAAGTCAGATGCTAAGGAATTGATAGCAGCACTTTTTACAACTATTGAAACTAGAGAAGGTTCTCCATTATTAACCGCACAAGCAGCTATAAAGAAAGAAGCAGGTTTGTTATTTGGTTAGTAAAATAACGCTATGAGGAAGGGCAACAACATCTACTGCTGTTACCCACCTACGCGCTCTCAAACGAGTTATATCTTAAAACTTACTATTCAATAGTAAGCTTACTAATCAGCCGTAATAAAATACACCTTAGTAAATTATTTTTTCGTTTCTCATAGTATTGTTAAAGGAATGGCTAGCCTCTAGTTATTTACAACTAAAGAAGGCTAAAAGAATAGTGCTTATCCAGCAGTGTAAAAATAAATAAAAGTTATAACATTTATTGTATATACATCTTTTTTTCTTAAAAAAAATAGTAAATCCTTACTATACTTTTCCATTTACAAGAACATATCATTCCTTGACAAACCTCCTGTTAATTTCATTTGTCAAAAAACCAAAATATTACAGGACTTCATTTACTTTAGCACGCGTTTTGTTTAAAAGTTGATTTAATAATACCACTTCAGATTGTGACAAATTTCCTAATTGAAATTCTGTAATATCTTCAAGGGCTAAAGCCGCTTCTTGAAATACAGCTAATCCCTTTTTAGTAATGGAAATTTCCACCTTTCTACGATCTTTAAGTGCGCTAATTCTTTCCACTAATCCTTTTGTATACAGCTTATCTATCAATCTAGATACATTAGATGTTTCATCCAACATTTGTTCAGCTAGCGGTTTCACCGTAGATGATTCAGGATATTGGTTATTTAAAATATTCAAAATATTAAATTGCTGTAAAGAAATATTAAAAGGCCGAAGCGTCTGAGTCTTCATTTTAAGCATAAAAGAAGAAGTGTACAAAATATTGATACATGCATTTATGTAATCATTTTTGAATTCCTTAAGTTCTAATTTTTTTGATTCACTCATAAGTATACAACTATTATTTAGTTGATTAAAGCGTACTATAATGTACTAATTTAATGATTCTATATTGTGCCCATTAGGTCTAAGAAAAACTATTCGTATATAGTGTTAGGGCAACTTTCATTCCGTTTTAGCAACCATGTAGTGGGGTAAAATAAAGTTCCCCTAATTTCTAAACTCGATAAATTTATAAATCAGGGAGAAAATATTCTTATATCTCCGTAATTTTAAACAGCGTAACTCGAAGATTTTTCCGACAACTTGGCGTATTTTCAAAATCTCCAAGCATCTATCCTATTGAAATGCCTCCTCTCAATACTAAAATAGCCCCAAAAAACAACTATTATTTCATTGAGTTGTGTTCTAAAAAATAATCAGTCATTAAATTATATAAATGCTTAGAGGTATTTTCGCCTTCATAAATACCATGTGACCGATTAGGATAAGCCATCATCTGAAACGATTTGTTATGTTTAATCAATTCATTAATGACGACCTCTGCATTTTGATAATGTACATTATCATCTCCTGTTCCATGAATTAGTAATAAATTACCTTTCAGGTTTTTAGCATAAGTTACAGGTGATCCTTCAATAAAATCTGCTTTATTTTCCCACGGTACGCCCATATAACGTTCTTGATAAACGTTATCATATAAAAGTTGATTGCCCACAGGTGCTATAGAAACTCCCGTTTGATAGATTTCAGGATATCGAAATAATAAATTTAAAGTCATAGAGCCTCCCCCACTCCATCCCCAAACGGAAATCTTTTCATTATCAATAAAAGCATATTGCTTCATAATCGCTTTAGCAGCCATCGCTTGATCTCGTGAATTAACCACCCCTATTTTTCGATAAATACTTTTTCTCCAAGCTCTTCCTTTCAAAGCAGGCGTTCCTCGATTATCTACTGAAATAATAATAAATCCTTTTTGTACCATGAGGCGATGCCAAAGAGAAGACCAAGAGTCTGTCGCCGTTTGCCCCCAAGGTTCTCCATAAACATGAAATAGAACAGGGTATTTTTTGGCTGGATCAAAGTTGGCTGGTTTAATCATCAAGCCATCCATTTCTACCCCATCTTCTGTAGTAATTTTAAAAAATTCGACTGGTGTAAGTGCTAATTCAGTAATTTTTTCTTTATAAACTTTATTATCGACTAAAGTCCGTAAAAGTTTGTGGTCAGGTAGGGAAATTAATTCTGTAGTAGGTGGTGTATTGGCATTCGACCAACTATTAATTGCATATTTTCCATTAGGAGAAATATTATAACGATGTAATCCTTGCTGGTTTTCAGGTGTCAATTTTTTAGCCTTACTTCTTCCACTTAAGGACATTTGATATAAATAGCGCTGTGTCGGATTATTAGGAGAAGCATTCACATAAATCGTCCCTGATGTTTCATTAACTTGATGAAATCGCGCAATATCGAAAGCCTCTTTAGTTAATAATTTTTCAGATTTTCCATTCATGGCAACTCGGTATAATTGTCTCCAACCATCTTTTTCGCTAATATTCAAAAAGGCTTTTCCCCGTTGGATAATTGGCAAATCCGTCATATCCCAAGCTAAAGTGGGATCAGGATGGGTTATATCTAGCCAAGTTTCTTCCGTTTCCGTAAAAATGTTGGTAGATTTTCCAGTAGCCGCATCACTTACCCAAATCTTTTTCTCATTTTGTTTACGGTTTAATTGTTGAATTTGTAATTGATTGGTTGTACTAATCCATTGAGCCCGTGGCAAATAATGTTGTTTGGGGTCACCAGGAATATCCATCCAGGTTACTTTTCCGGTCTTCAAATGTACCGTTCCGATTTTGACCGCAGAAGGGTCTTCTCCCACTTTCGGATATTGCAAAGGAATTGTTTTTGCATAAACACCAGCTGTATTGTTAATCATTAAAAAGTCTTTAATGGCACTAGCATCTACTTGCCAAAAGGCTAAGTATTCGCCATCTTCACTCCATCTAAATCCATCTCTACAAGCAAATTCTTCTTCATACACCCAGTCAAAATTTCCATTAATAATATCTACTGTTCCATCAAAAGTTAATTGTTTGACGGCTTTAGATTTAAGGTTTTGTACATATAAATTATTCTCACTAACAAAAGCAATTTGTTCGTCATCCGTAGAAAATTTAGCAAACATCAAAGAAGCAGTAGGCAAAGTAGCCCCCACTTGCATTAATACTTTAGTCGATAAATCATAAATCCAATAATCGCCTTTTGTATTCGTTCGCCAAACTCTTTTAGTATTGGTAAATATCATTAATTTCTGACCATTATTAGACCAAGAATAATTAGCAATAATTAAAGGTTTATCCGAGCCAGCGGGTGTTAGAGCAGTCGCATCCACTAAAATAGTCCGTCTCCCAGATTTAGTATCGTATTGGACAATATCTTTTGCCCCTTCGGTCAATGATGCCTCTAAAGTAGTGTAAGCTTCGCCGTCATTCAACCATTTAGATGGGCCAAAAGAAGCTTGTGCAAATTCACCTGAATAAATCCTATCAACCGTTAGTATGGATGCTTCTGCTTGTTGTGCATTGACAGTCCATGGTAAACAAATTAAAAAACTAAATAAAACTATTGTATTTTTAATCATCTAAAAAATTTCTTGAGTAACAAAAATAAATAGGAGATTTAAAGAAATAAACCAGCATAAAAGTAGCAAAAAATAGTAGTCTTTGCTAATAGAATGTTAGGTAATCTATTTAATTGTAGTTGACTTTGTAACCTTTTGGCTTGTAATGGTACTTTATAATAGCTTTCAGTGGTTCAAGATTTATGAATTGATAGTAAATAAATCACCATAAGAAAAAAGAAAAATTATTATTAAAATAGCTGCACATCAAGATTTCTTAGATTGGTATCAGCCAATACATGCGCCTTTTGTTAGATTTTGTAGTAGTAAAGCTATTGGTTGGATGGATACAGAAGATTTAGTACAAGAAGAAGCGACTTTAGCCTAACAAGAAAGGGTAACAGCAAGTTGATGCTGTTACCCAAGCGCTCTCATTAGAGAATAATTATTCCTTAGATTCTCTCTATCTGTTTGGTCAATTATTCTGAGGCGCATAAGTTTAATTACAACGCCAAAATTGAATAGTTCAGAAAAGTTTGGTTAAAACCTTTACGATAATTTGTCTCACAAATTTAATATAAATAATTAAAAATCAGCACATAAACATTTTATTTTTTGAATTTAAATAGCAATAAAGCATATAATTTAAATAAGCTGAGTATTCTTTCTTTCTTCAAAACAGTAGCCGCTAGAGCATCAGATAAAAAAACTGATAAAGAGACCGCCAAACGTGTCGGACACCTTTGAGGTGTCCGACACGTAATTATCAATTTTCAATCTGACTATCTAGCTATATAATTTAAAATTGGTAATCAATTATTAATATATTCGTAAAACAATGTATGTTTATAGCTTAAATTACACACCTAAAAAAATCTTTTGCTCAAAATATCTATTGAAGGGCTTCAACAATTGAAAAGGGAATAGAAATTATAAAACCATACATTTTTTAAAATGGTACTGAAAGCAACTAAAAAAGGGGGTTGAGCTTAAGAAATTTTAAAGTTACTAGTTGTTCTACACTAATCCACAACTCAGTAGGATAATACTTGTCAAAGAGTTATGAATGGTACATTAGTCGTAAGCACTAATTCATAATTAGTACTTAATCAAAGAAGATTTAAAACTAACGTTACTTTGTATAAGTCAGGAGATTCCGTAATTTTTAATTGATAATTTTCTTGGTATAATAATTCTAATCTACGTTTGACATTAGTTAAACCTATTCCTCCATCTTTGATTATTTGGGGTTCTTTAGATTTTGAATTAACAATATTAAAAATTAATTGGTCAGCTGAAATATCAAAAGTAAGCTGAATAA
>CALFWI010000181.1 GCA_937928615.1 uncultured Saprospiraceae bacterium
TGACGATCTTCATAAATAGAATTTATATCGTTATGAGCAATAGAATAATTATTATTTGGATTATAGATATGTTGATTAAAGTTAATTGCTGGCTTTTCTTTAGTAGGGGCGTTAAATGTTTGAGTAGCTGGTAATTGATTAGGTTTAACGTGATTTAATCCCTGAGTAGTAGCGACCCAGAGTCTTCCTTTGCTATCTTGTAGAATATCTTTAATAATATTATTCGAAATCGATTTTTTGTCGTCATGTACACTAAGATAATTGTGAAAAGTTGGTTCCCAATCTTGAGCATTTATTTTGTTAGAGGCGGTAGCTGGAAGCTGCATTAAAAATAAACCGTCCCCAAAAGTTCCAATCCAATACCGTTGTTCGTTATCTTGATAAATTTTCCAAACATTCCATGCTGTTCTTTCTTTTGAAAGATTAATTTTTCTAAACTGCGCATCCGCCATATCCCCAGATTCAGCAGGAATTAATAAATGAATGGCTTCATTCCATGCACCAATCCAAAGCCAACCTTTATCATCCTCCATAATACTCAAAATTGCCTTGGCTTTCAAACTATTTGGATTCGATGGATTGTCCTTGAATACTATAAATTGCTCTTTTTTTGGTTGGTAAAGGTTCAGTCCATCTTCGGTACCTATCCAAACATTTCCTTGCCTATCTTCCGTAATACAAAGTACCTCATTATTGCTTAGACTATTTTTATCAGCAGGGTCATGCACATAATTTGTCAGCTGCTTACTTGGTAGGTGGTATCGTGATAATCCGCCGCCTCTTGTCCCTATCCAATGATTTTCTTTACTATCAATAAAAAGAGTCGTAATATTGCTTGATTTAAGCGTTTCTATCCCCTCTTTATCACTAGCACTCGCATAAAATATTTTGAAATTACCGGGGCTGTCATACCTACATAAACCATCATTGGTCGCTATCCATAAAAAACCACGATTATCTTCTATTACCGCATTAACGTTGTTATTAGATAATCCATCACTGGTATTGATATTGGTAAATCTTAGTTCTTTAGATACTTGTCCATTAATATATTGACAATTAAAACTAAACAAAATAAAAAATACCTGCCAAAAATTAAATAACCTCTTAAAGTTCATTCCTCCCATTTTAATAAATAATTGATTGCTAGCTTCAAGATTCTCTCTAAACCTCAGAAAACGGAAATTAATTATTGTTTTAAAAGAAGACTGCAAATGATTAAGAAGTACAAATTCTATACCAGCAAAATTATATTGTTTTATAAGTTCGTTTATCCATTCCTAAAACACTACACTACGAACAATATAGGGTTTACCAAAACACCCATTTCCTATTTTAATCACGCCAGTGCGCCTTTTTAAGTATTTAAAAGCGTAAAACAGGAGTCTATTGAAGCAAACAAGACATAAAGTGGGGATACTAACCAAATATTAATCATTAACAAAAGCTGATTTGACAAGCAAAACGTAGTTTAAAAATTCGATTTCCAAGCTTAAGTTGAGATAGATTTCAAACTTGACCGCATCCTAATAAATCAATTCATAAGTCAATATTTGTAAACCTTCCTCAAAGCTTTGCTGCTCTGTTAAGCTTAATTGATATTGCTTTTTAGTATTTCCGAACAAACGAATACCACTTCCTAAAAGCAAAGGGTTTAACTTAATTTTCAATACATCAATTAACTCATTTTCTAATAACCATCCAGCAAATTGTCCGCCACCACAAAGATAAATTGGGCTTCCTTCCGTTGCCTTTAAATTCAAAATGGTCTGTAAATTTAATGGACAAATTGTTACTTTAGGATGAGCTTTTTCTAATTTCAAAGTAGTAGAAAAAATATAATGGGCCATATGTGGATAGGCGGGCTGGCCTGGTTCTAAACCAAATTTATAGCCAAATTCATAAGTTCTACGTCCCATAATCGTCGTATCAAAGGTTTGCAAATCTTGCAGATATTGATTCACGCCAGCTCCTCCTTGGGCAAAACCGCTAATATCATCTTCTTCTCCAGCAATATATCCATCCAGAGAAGTCGCTACATAATAAATAATTGGTCGCATATAAAAAATGATTTAAGCAATTAGCAGAAAGGAAAAGTAATCCAAGGCAAATAAACTACTTTGTTTAATTTTTAGTTCCTTTTTTATAAATATTATTAGGTTATTCAATACTACAATTAGGAATTTAATAAAAAACACATTACATTTGCTCACAAATACTACAATTAGGAATTTAATAAATTATGAAGAAGTATCCCTTAGGAGAGTTTGAAGAAATCGTTTTATTAACAGTCGGCGTACTTTTTAATGAAGCTTACGGAGTGGCTATTAAGCAAGAAATTGAAACCCGCTTGAATAGAAAAGTAAGTGTAGGTGCTTTACAATCTGCTTTGCGAAGAATGGAAACAAAAGGCTATTTAGCTTCTCGACATGGAGAAACAACGAATGCCCGAGGTGGCAAACGCAAACGCTATTTTAACATTACTGCTTATGGTAAAAAGGCCTTGTTACACGCCAAAGCAGTACGAGCCGATTTGTGGAAAGATATACCCAATATTGCTTTGGATTTCAATATTTGAGTTGCCAGTT
>CALFWI010000182.1 GCA_937928615.1 uncultured Saprospiraceae bacterium
TGGAAAAATAATAAGGTCAAGAGACTACTAAATGCTAAGTAATAATTTATTTTTTTCATGGTTTAAATTTTTTAATTTGAGATAACAGTACGGTGAAATTTGTCCTCGATTTAACGGAATTCATTTATCAACAAAGACCTAGACTACCAGGAAAAAGGTTGGGTTTTTATCTAAATTTTTATTTATACTAATATGTTAATTTTTGTTATAAAGTCGCAATTAGCCTATAATTTCCATAAATTTGAGCTTTCCCTCCTTTCCATTACTAATACTACCTTTTTAAGTATAACGAAACAACATATAGAATTAGAGCTATAGATATGCTCGTTAAACAACAAAAAATCCACTATTTATGAAATGGACATGGTTTACCCGTTTGTTATTGTTTGCTATTTTATTTAATAGCCAATTAGACTTATCTGCTCAAAATGTTATTTTGACGAGTCAAGCGGAAGTCAATGCTTTTACTGGTACTAAGATTAATGGTTATCTATTAATTAAAGGAGAAAATATTACGAATCTCCATAAATTGAGTACGCTAGATAGCGTTATGGGAGGTGTATTTATTGAGTATAATCGAAAACTGAAAGATTTAGATGGATTAGATAGTTTGCTTTACATTAAGAAGACGCTGTTGATTGAAGGAAACACAGAATTAGATTCTATCAATGCTTTTGGATTAGTAAAAGAAATTGGTGGGCCACTTATCCTTAGAAAAAATTTCCTTTTAGAAGATTGTTGTGCTTTTTACCCACTTCTTGAAGCGGAGGTAATTAAAGGAGGAACTTTTATTAGTGACAATAAAGCTTGTAAAAGCGAAAAAGAATTAAGAGAAAATTGTGATTCAGATACCGATAAAGATGGTAAAGATGATACGGATGATGCTTGTCCAAATGACCCAAATAAAATACAACCAGGTATTTGTGGATGCGGTGTAGCAGAAACAGATAGTGACAACGACGGAACACCTGATTGTAAGGATAAATGCCCTAATGACCCAGATAAAATAGCTGCGGGCAGTTGTGGTTGTGGAGAAACTGATAAAGATAGTGATAATGATGGAGTCGCTGATTGCGAAGACGAATGTCCTTATAATGCAGATATAACAGAAGTGGGGATTTGTGGTTGCGAAAACCCAAGAATAGTAGATATTACCATTGCTAATATTGGTGAATGTGATGATAGAGGAACGGCGTCTTCTTTAGATGATACTTATACTGTAGATGTAACGGTTACTTTTGAACGAATACCTACTTCTGGAACAGTGTTAGTTACTGGACATACGAATGCGGAACTTACTTTTTCTCCAGCATCTATTTCAACCAGTTATACCTTGTTCGATTTACCTTTTACTGCAAATGGTCGACTGATTGAGGTCATCGCTACTTTTGAAGGCAATGGACATTGTACTAAAAGAAGAGTTTATGGTATTCGAGCGCCTCAAAGTTGTTCTACAGGGGCTTGTGATCCTCCAAGTAATAGTACAGTAGATACAGAAAATTATTTAAATGGGGCATTGATTTCCTGGCCGAATTTAGGGGTAGGGATAGATTATGAATTGGATTACAGACCAATAGGTACAGACGTTTGGGCATCGAAATCAATTAAAACTAACGAGTTATTAATTAGTGATTTAATAGAAAGCACGACTTATGATTATCGAATTCGCTCGATTTGTGATGGACAAAGAGAATCGACTTATTTAACAAGTCAATTTACGACTATTAGTAAGGAATGTAATTTAACCAATGCGACTATCCAAAATGTGAATTGCCAAGATAATGGAACACCAACGGATGCATCAGATGATTATTTGACTTTTGATTTAATGGTAACAGGAACAAATGTAGGGGATGGATTTACTATTAATAAGGTAGTAGGTGAAAATAGTGGGAAATATAATACGATTAATACTTATAGCACTGCCATGGGGAGTTTTGGAAATGATGATATTTTGATTGTCATTACAGATAATACTGATTCAATCTGTCAATTGGAAGCTATGTTAGTAGGCCCTGAAACTTGTGATGACGATTGTCAAATTAGTAGTATTTCTTTGGGTGAAGTTCATAGTTGTCATGAAGGAAGTCGTTTTACTTTAAATGACGATTTTATCATAGCAGATATAGTGGTGCATTTTAAAAATGTTCCTGAAAAAGGGCATTTAAGATTGGAAGCAGGTAGATTTTTTCAAAGTGTGAATGTGAGTAGATTACAAGGTGAAAATAGTCATGTTTTTAAACGAATCATAGTCCCAACTACAGGAAAGGATTTTTCTTTTAAAGCTATATTTTCTAAAGAAAAGACTTGTGTTTACACGGAGGAATTTACAGGACTTACCATTGGAGAAGATAAATTTTGTGGAGATGATTCCAGAATAGGCCTTGCTATTACCACACCGCTAAATTCAACGACCGCCTTAACAATTTATCCAAATCCAGTAAACGAGACTTTATTCCTAAATTATCAAGCAACGACAGCAACGCCTGTCGTAGAAATATTTGATTTATTAGGACAGCGAGTAATGCATCAAGTAATGGACAAAAAAGAATTGAATATTGGGTATTTAGAGAAAGGCTTATACCATTTGGTTATAAGAGATGGCATGGATATTCAAACTAGAAAATTCATTAAAAATTAAATAATAGTGTTTATTCTAAAATAAATCGTATGGAAAATGCTTCCAGAACTTGGAGTTCTGGAAGCATTAAGCCTTTTAGAATAAAGTCTAATAGGGAATAAAAAAATACAGATTTAGACTAAAGAAAAAGTGATAGTTTCTAATTTGAAGCTATCGCTTTTTTTATTTTTAAGAAAAGACACTTATTTTGGCGTTTTATTTTTTTTAAAAAAATTTGGTAATGACTCATTCCTACCTTAAAAATCTGATTTTATACTTCTTTTCTTTATTCTTCATTTTCTTCTCTTGTAATACTTATAAACATCCAGATTTTTCTAAAAAAGATGTTCGAAAAGCGCAAAAAGTAATTGGGGTAGATTTTTCTAAAAATGCCATTGATACGATGTATCGTTATTTAGGAAGAAATCAAACAGGTTATGATTCTTCTAGAGTTTATGCCATCGACAATGAAGTTTTTCCAGCCTTGCTTTTTGACCCACATCCAAACGGTTTCGTCATTCCTAAACAACAAATTCCTAATAACTGGGAGGTTACTAAAGAGGTGATTTTACCCCTAAATGAGGAAACCATTGCCTTTTATACGATTCCGCAATTGGCGGCATTGCTCCAGTCTCAACAGATTACAGCGGAGGCATTGACTAAAATTTATATTAATCGCATTAAAAAATATGATGATATTTTGCAAGCAGTAACTACTTTAACGGAGGACAGAGCTTTAACACAAGCTAAAAAGGTAGATGCAGAAATTGCTGCGGGAAATTATAAAGGATTATTACATGGAATCCCATATGGTACGAAAGATTTAATGGCGGTAAAAGGGTATAAAACAACTTGGGGAGCTGCTCCTTATAAAAATCAAATGATTGATTATACGGCAAGTGTGATTGAGAAATTAGATGAGGCAGGTGCTATTTTGATTGCAAAATTAACCTCTGGGGCTTTGGCAAGAGGAGATGTTTGGTATGGCGGAAAAACCAAGAACCCTTGGGATATTACACAAGGTGCCAGTGGTTCTTCTGCTGGTCCTGGAGCAGCTACGGCAGCTGGTTTGGTTGCGTTTGCTTTAGGAACAGAAACACTAGGCTCTATTGTTTCTCCATCTAATCGTTGCGGATTGACTGGATTACGGCCTACTTATGGTCGAGTGACAAGATATGGCGTGATGCCGCTTTCTTGGTCAATGGATAAAGTCGGTCCGATGTGTCGGAGTGCAGAAGATTGTGCGATTGTTTTTGAGGCTATTCGTGGTACAGATGGTAAAGATAGAACCGTAAGGGATGCCGCTTTTAATTATACAAACGACCTTGATTTAAATACCTTAAAAGTGGGGTATTTAAAGGAATATTTTGACAAGGATACTACCGTTATTGGGGAGAATAATCGAATAGCATTAACTACTTTAAAAACAATGGGCTTAAATATTGAGGCTGTTAGTTTTCCTAAAGATTTTCCTTATGCGATTTTTGATGTAATTTTACGTGCAGAAGCAGGAACTTTCTTTGATGAATTAGTCCGTTCGGAAGAAGTAGATAAAATGGTTCAGCAAGATTATCGATCTAGGGCGAACTCGTTACGACAAGCTAGATTCATCCCTGCAATAGAATATTTACAAGCTAACCGACATAGAAAAGTTTTAATTGAAAAAATGCATAAAATTTTTCAAAATTATGATGTCATTATTAGTCCTACTTTTGGCGGACGGCAACTATTAATTACTAATTTGACTGGGCATCCGGCAGTAGCTTTGCCAAATGGATTTGATGAAAAAGGAAGACCTACTAGTATTACTTTATTGGGGAATTTGTATGAGGAAGGTGTTTTATTAGGACTCGCTAAACGATTTCAAGAGAAGACTAATTTTGATGAACTAAACCCTCCTAATTATAAGGAGTAACTGAAATGTAAAAAACCGTAAGTATTCTGTGATAGAATGCTTACGGCTTTTAGCAAGGTGCTCTCAGTGGAGAGCGTGTGATTTGTTAGATTGAGGCTTAGGGCAAAGTAGTAAATACGAATTGTCGTGTCAGTTGAATAACTTTAACTGTTACTACTTACTGCCACTAGTCACTTACGCTTCTACAGTTGCTTGCGCACTATACTTTAAAATGTTCTGAAGTGCAGAACTAGTAGGCGCAAAAGTAGCTTTTGGAAGCTCCATGTAACCGCTCATCAATGTTTGATAATTATCAAACAAATCAGCGTCTATGGTTAAAGCTTCTTGAATAGCTAGTGTTTTGATGGCAGAAGTTTCTTTGTAAATAAACCTAACTAAATCGTTGTTCGTAAAGGTTTGCTTCATGAAAAATGTTTGTAGTAAAAACAAAATAATTAATTAATTCTTTTTTTTGAATTTACTTGTTTTTGAAATAAAAATTACATCTATTAAACTAAAGCGAGAATCGAATTATTGTATCAATTGAAAAAAATATTAGCCTTTTTATAACATTAACAAAAACGAATATATTTAAACCTAAGGGATTCAAATTATAAGTAGCTAGGAAATTATATCCGTTTAGTATCTAAATTTTCTTGCTGTATTTATTAAAATACCGTATATTTGCAGTCAAATAGTAAAAAACACAGGAGAGGGAGCAATTAGCTCCCTCTTTTTTGTGTCCTAACTAAAAATCTGACTAAGAGACAACAAAAAAGTAAGGACTTTGATTGAGCAAAAAATAACCGCTTTATTAGCTGAAAAATTTACAGAAGAAGATTATGCAGATTTCTTTATTGTAGAGATAAAATTGCATAGCAATAATAAATTGGAAGTCTTCATTGATAGCGATACGTCATTGCCATTGTCAAAATGTCAGAAAATTAGCCGCTATTTAGAATACCATATTGATGAGCATCAATGGTTAGGAGAAAAGTATATTATTGAGGTGTCTTCTCCAGGAATTAGTAGACCACTAACTTTAGCTAGGCAATATCAAAAAAATATTGGTAGAAAGTTATCTATTAATTTTTTAGTAGATGGTGTGAAAGGTAGAGAAGGAATCTTAGTAGATGCTAATGAAACGGCTTGCTTTATAGAAGAAAAAGTAGTTTTGAAAGAAGGAAAGAAAAAAATAAGAACAAAAGAAATTACAGAAGTACCATACGATGCGATAAAAAAAGCAGTGATAAAACCTGCCTTTAAATAAAATTAAATCCCTTGATAATACCAAAAGCGTTATTATTAACAAGGATAAAATCTGACATAAAAATTTAAAAGCGATGATGAATCTCGTTGATACTTTCTCTGAATTTAAAGCAGGGAAAAACATTGACCGTCCGACAATGGTTAGAGTATTAGAGGACGTATTTAGAACCTTAATTAAAAAGAAGTTTGGTTCTGATGAGAATTTTGATGTGATTGTAAACACCACTAAGGGAGACCTTGAATTGTGGCGGGTAAGAGAAATTGTACCAGATGGAGAGGTAACAGATGATAAAAGCCAAATTTCTATCTCAGAAGCATTAAGTATTGATGATGATTATGAAATTGGAGAGGAATGCTATGAACAATTGCAATTAAAAGATTTTGGTAGAAGAGCAATTATGGCAGCTCGTCAGACACTAATCTCCAGAATTATGGAATTAGAGAAAGATGAGATTTATAAAAAATACATGGAACAAGTGGGTACTATTGTACTTTGCGAAGTCCACCAAATTCTGAAAAGAGAACTACTTGTACTAGATGATAAGACAGGAAACGAATTAATCTTACCTAGAAAGGAAATGATTAATGGTGACTTTTTCCGAAAAGGGGACATGGTTAAAGGAGTGATTAAGAATGTAGAGATGAAAAACAATACCCCTATTGTTATCTTATCTAGAACTGATAATTTATTTTTATCTAAATTATTGGAACAAGAAGTACCTGAAATTGAAGATGGTTTAATTACTATTCAAAAAATTGTAAGATTACCTGGAGAGCGTGCTAAAGTAGCTGTAGAGTCTTATGATGATAGAATTGACCCAGTTGGCGCTTGTGTAGGTATGAAAGGGTCGAGAATTCACGGTATTGTCCGAGAATTGAAAAATGAAAATATTGATATTATCAACTTTACCAATAATGAATCTTTATTAATCCAAAGAGCACTGACACCAGCTAGAGTAAGTTCGATTGATTTGGATACTGAAAATAAGAGAGCATCTGTGTACTTAAAGCCAGATCAAGTTTCATTAGCTATTGGAAAAGGAGGGACTAATATTAAACTAGCAAGTTTATTGACAGAATACGAAATCGACGTTTACAGAGAGAATGATACAACAGAATTAGACGATGTAGATTTAGATGAATTCTCTGATGAAATCGAAGACTGGATTATTGAAGAATTGAAAGCTATTGGCTGCGATACAGCTAGAAGTGTACTTGAATTGAGTGTCAAAGAATTGGTTAGAAGAACCGATTTGGAAGAAGAAACAATCGGTACTGTATTGAAAGTATTAGAAGCTGAATTTGAAGACTAATTGACTATTTTTTAAGAATGAATTAACTTGTTAACTATTTTTAATACAAGATTATTCATCTTTAGTGCCATCAATTCTAGAAAAAAAACTATCCTCAGGAACTAATTGATCTAATTTTATATTAAATCTATTAAAAAAGAGCAGATAATAGTGGTTTTTTTAAAATGACAGCTAAGTAGCAATAAGAATTCTGTAACTTTGTAGGATATTATTAAAAAATAGGGTCTTTATTTTTTGTAGGAATGAAAAGACATACAAAAAAGAGCTCAATTACTTTTTATTATCATATAAGTATAATTAATAACGCCGCTCATCAATTGTAGAATTGGGGAGAGAACAGGCAAGTGCAAAATCTCTTTCTCTTTTATGATTTTAATAAGAATCGTTAAAGGGAATTAAGAACACTTCAACATCAAGTTAATTTTAGATGTTGTTTAACAAAATCAAGGAATTTCTAAAAGAGCGGAAAAGGAATTTAATGGCAAAACGTCTGATTAAAGTAGCAAAAGAACTTAATGTAGGTACAACTACAATTGTGGACTTTCTCAACCGAAATGGATTTGAGATAGAGGATAAACCTATTGCTAAAGTTACGGCAGAGATGGAACAGAAACTTCATCAAGAGTTTCAGGAATCCTATGCGATCAAAGAAAAAGCAAATCAGTTGATTATTGGTACTCGTCCGACAACCAGGAAAGAGCCAGTAGCACCTCCGCCCCCAGTAGCACCACCTCCTCCTCCAATAACGAAGAAGGCGGTAGCACCACCGCCACCTCCAATTCCTCCAGTAGTTGAAGTGAAGCAGGAAGAAGTGATTGTACCTGAACCTCCGAAGAAAGAGGTGAAGGAAGAAGCACCTATTCCTGAAAAAAAGGAACGAGGGCCTGGATTGAAAATTCTTGGTAAAATTGATTTAGATGCAAGAAGGCATAAGAAGAAGCCAAAGAAAGAAACACCTCCTCCAGTGGTTGCTAAACCTAAGAAAGAAATAAAAGAAGCAACACCTATAGTCGAAGTGCAAAAAGAAGTGATAAAGCCTGTTGTTGAAAAAGTAGAAGCTCCTGTAATTGAGCCTAAACCTATAGTTTCAATACCTAAGGAAGAAATACCCAAAGCAGAAACGCCTAAGGAAGCAACACCTAAAGCAGAAACGCCTAAGGAAGCAACACCTAAAGTAGAAACGCCTAAGGAAGCAACACCTAAAGTAGTGGCAACACCACCCGTTGCATCTCTCTCGGAAGTAGAAAAGCCTGTAGTTGAAAAACAAAAGCCTGCGGAAGAGAAGCCTGTTGCAGAAAAAGAAGAACCTCTAAAAGAAAAGCTTACAGAAGAAAAACCTGTTGCAGAGAAACCACCGGTACCTAAAGCGACTCCTGCCGCTGATGTGGACGCGCCTAAAGAAATTATTAAGCGTGGAGTTATTAGAGCAGAGGCACCAAAGCTTAAAGGCACAAAAATTCTTGGTAAAATTGATATTGGCAAATTTTCAAAGCCAAAGAAAAAGAAAAGTGGTAATCAATCACAATCAAATCGTGGAAATGCTTCTAAGCCTACTGGCGATAAAAGTGCGAAACCTGTAGCTTCTTCGGATTCTACTACCCCTAAAAAACGTAGAAGAAAAAGAAAGAAAATAGAGACGCCTGCTACTGCATCAGGTGGTCAGCAGAGACAAGGCCAAGGCGGTGGTGGTAATAGAACCAGACGACCAACTCAAGGCGGTGGTAATCGAGGAGGAGGTAACAACAGGACTGGTGGCAATAATAGAGGTGGTAGTAGAGGTAACAACAGGACTGGCAAAGGCCGAAATGACGAAGTTAAAGAAGTTTCTCAAAAGGAAATCGAAGAGAAAATCAAAGCAACAATGGCTCGCCTTCAAGGTGGAGGTGGCAAAAGACGCCAGAAGCTTAGAAGAGATAAGAGAGAGAGTATTCGAGAGAAACAAGAACAAAAAGAATTAGAAAGTGTAAACGAAAAATTACAGTTGACAGAATTTGTTTCTGTTTCTGAATTGGCGAGTCTAATGGATACACCCGTGACGGATGTAATTATGACTTGTATGAATTTAGGGGTGATTGTTTCCATAAATCAGCGATTAGATGCAGAGATTATTGAAGTAGTTGCTGCAGAATTTAATCATGAAGTTGAATTTATTTCTGCTGAAGAGCAAGTAGAGGAAGAAGAAGAAATTGTAGATGCACCAGAAGACTTAAAGCCTCGTGCGCCAATTGTAACCGTAATGGGACACGTTGATCACGGTAAAACTTCTTTATTAGATTATATTAGAAAAGCCAATGTAGCGGACGGTGAAGCGGGTGGAATTACGCAACACATTGGAGCTTATGAGGTATTGGTAGGCGAAGAACAAAAGAAAATTACTTTCTTGGATACACCTGGTCACGAAGCCTTTACGGCAATGCGGGCAAGGGGAGCGAAAGTGACAGACGTAGCTGTTATTATTATTGCAGCGGATGATAGTATTATGCCTCAAACTAAGGAAGCTATTAGTCACGCACAAGCAGCTGGTGTGCCGATTATTTTTGCGATTAATAAGATTGATAAAGATGGAGCATCGCCAGATAGAATTAAACAACAACTTTCAGGAATGAATTTGTTGATTGAGGAATGGGGTGGACCGATTCAATCTCAAGATATTTCTGCTAAAACGGGATTGAATATCGATTTACTTTTAGAGAAAATTTTGTTAGAAGCTGAATTATTAGAACTTCAAGCAAATCCTAATAGACAAGCAATTGGTGCTATTTTGGAGGCTTCTCTAGATAAAGGTCGAGGGTATGTTTCTAAAGCATTGGTTCAAACAGGTACTTTGAAAATCGGAGATCCTGTTGTTGCTGGAGAACATTCTGGTAAGATTAAAGCCATGTTCAACGAAAGAGGGGAGCGAATTAAAATAGCTGGCCCAGCTACACCTGTCTTAATTTTAGGATTAAGTGGTGCGCCACAAGCAGGGGAGAAATTTAGAGTATTGGATAGTGAACAAGAAACCCGACAAATTGCGGCTAAACGAGCACAGATTTCTAGAGAACAAAGTAATAGAGCTAGTAAACGTATTAGTTTAGATGAAATCGGAAGACGTTTAGCTTTAGGTACCTTTAAAGAATTGAACTTGATTGTGAAGGGTGATGTGGATGGTTCTATTGAAGCCTTAGCAGATTCTTTAATCAAGCAATCTATTGAAACGGTACAGGTAAATGTTATTCATAAAGCGGTAGGACAGATTATTGAATCGGATGTCTTATTAGCTTCTGCTTCTGATGCGATTATTATTGGTTTCCAAGTAAGACCGTCTTTAGGTGCTAGAAAGTTAGCAGAGAAAGAAGGTGTGGAAATTAAAACGTACTCTATTATTTATGAAGCAATCGAAGAAATCCGTTCTGCGATTGAAGGTATGCTAGAACCTACGAAGGAAGAGAAAGTAATGGGCGAGGTTCAAATCCGTGAAACGTACAAAATTAGTAAAATTGGTACGATTGCTGGATGTTACGTTCAGGATGGAAAGGTTACTAGAAATGCACATATCCGCTTGATTAGAAATGGTATCGTTATCTACCCAACTAAAGAAGGTGTACATGGAGAGATTAGTTCTCTTAAACGCTTTAAGGATGATGCGAAGGAAGTTAAAGCAGGCTTAGAATGTGGTATTACCATAAAGAACTTCAATGACATTAAGGTCGATGATATTATCGAAGCTTATGAAATTGTTGAAGTGAAGCAAACGCTTGAAGCGAATAGATAATTCATAAAATTGTTCAGTTAAACTTTGACTGATACACTATAAATAAACCTCCTACGTGATGATAAATCCGTAGGAGGTTTTCTTTTTAGTTCATGTTTAAAAAATTAGTGTAAAATATACACTAAGCTTTTCCTTTTAGGTTTATTTCAACTACTTTTGTTGGAATTTAATATTGAATTGTTTGAGGTGAATAACGTTCTTTTACACTTATAAAATTCATTGATTTATCCCCCTTTTTTAAGGGCAATTGAGTTTTAATATATAAACGAAAATAAAAATGCAAACGGAAAAAATAATTTTAGTAATTCTTGATGGATGGGGACATGGAAAAGACCCTAAAGTAAGTGCCTTAGCACAGGCCAATACCCCTTACGTAGATAGTTTGTATGAAAAATATCCAAATGCTGAATTGGTAACTTATGGAGAAGAGGTTGGGTTACCAGAGGGACAAATGGGGAATTCTGAAGTCGGGCATTTGAATATTGGTGCGGGTCGAGTCGTTTATCAAGAATTAGCTAGAATTAATAAAGCGATTAGAGAAAAGACCTTAGCAAAAAATGAGACTTTAGTTGCTGGGTTAAAATATGCTAAAGAAAATAATAAAGCGGTTCATTTGATTGGCTTGGTTTCTGATGGTGGGGTACATTCTCACATCAATCACCTCAAAGCTTTGTGTGATATAACGACAGATTATGACTTAGAAGACGTGTTTATCCATGCTTTTATGGACGGTCGAGATACTGCGCCTAATGGGGGCTTGGGGTACTTAAAAGATTTAAAAAAGCATATTAAGGGAACATCTGCTAAAATTGCTTCTGTTATTGGACGGTATTATGCAATGGATAGAGATAACCGCTGGGAAAGAATAAAATTAGCTTACGATGTTTTGGTTAATGCTACTGGGGAAAAAACTAATGATGTCCTAAAAACGGTTAAAGCTAGATATGTGGCAGGAGAAACAGATGAATTTCTAATGCCAATAGTTAGAACTTTTAGAGGGAAACCAATTGCTAAAATTGAGTCGGATGATGTCGTTATCTTTTATAATTTTAGAACAGACAGACCAAGAGAAATTACCGAAGTATTGACGCAATCCGATAAACCTGAATTTGGTATGAAAAAATTGCCACTTCGATTTTTGACGATGACTCGATATGATGAAAGTTTTAAGGGAATCGATGTCCTATTTACCAAAGATAATATCGAAAATACTTTAGGAGATGTGTTGGCGAAGGCAGGGAAAACACAAGTGAGAATAGCAGAGACAGAAAAATATCCACATGTTACTTTTTTCTTTAATGGAGGGAGAGAAGCAAAATTTGAAGGCGAAAGTAGAATCTTAATCCCTTCTCCAAAAGTAGCTACTTACGATTTACAACCAGAAATGAATGCTATTGAAGCTACAGATAAACTAATTGCACATATTGAAGAACACCAACCTAATTTTGTGTGTTTAAATTATGCGAATACAGATATGGTTGGACATACGGGCGTATTTTCAGCAGCGATGAAAGCTGCCGAGACGGTTGATACTTGTTTAGAGCGATTAATGGAGGTAACGCTAAAAAATAATTATGATGCCATTGTCATTGCAGACCATGGTAATTCTGATTTTATGATCAATGCAGATGGTTCGCCACATACCGCCCATACAACAAATCCTGTTCCTTGCTTTTACCTTAGTAATACGGTGAATGGACGGACTATAAAAGATGGAAAATTAGGAGATATTGCTCCAACCATCTTAAATTTGCTAGGATTGGAAATACCTCAAGATATGGATGGAGATAATTTAATTGCTTAAAAAAGAGGGGGATGAACGAATTTAGTATAAGAAACGAGCGGTTTTAATCAAGTCACCAAACTATAGTTTTTGGGATGTGAATATAGATTCAATGACTATTTGATAAATACAGAGGGAATTCGTTTTACTAAATTCATTCATTAGGTAAAAAAAGTTCCACAGGCTTTAAGAAAACCTGTGGAACGCTAGCGTGTAATTTTCTCAACATCGTTTAAATTAGGAGACCTTTTTTTCATAAAGCCGCCTCCCCATAAGGCAGGCGGCATTGGGGGGATTTTGAGTTTGGTTAAAATCCATTTCGGGGGGAAGAAATGAAAGTTATTCTTAGCCGTGGCTCCCTTAATGCCTGAATTGCGAGAGTATGAGTTACGGTCTTGGATGGTGCCTATTCAGTATCAGCATTCATCCAGTCTCGTAATTACCAACTAAAAAAGTAATGTAAAACAAGTATTTATTCAGCTTTCATTAAATCACTTATTTAATACGATTTATTGAATTTGAACTTGATACTTGAATTTGAACTTTTGAGTAATTTCCCTTCTCTCATAGCTCACAACTCAAAATTAACGAAAGCCTATGCGACTTTGTATTGTTTTTTTAGGATTAATAATGATCTTTTTACCTGCTTGTCAAGAGGCTGTTAAACCATTACAAGTTGATAAACGTGCCGTGTTTTTTGATCTAAAAGATTTTTTTCAAAAAGAAAAAATCCGTTTAGAAAAGATAAATTCATTTAAAAAGACAGTATCTATTAATGGAGTATCCGAAGAAAAAGAGCTAACTACGTTAAATTTTGACAACGAACTCTCCATTTTTATTGCATCTGATATTAATAGACCTGCCTGGTCTGATAAATATAAAGTTGATAGTGTTTTTACGGCTCAAAAAGAACTAAGTCAAATTACTTATACGGTCTTAGATGAATCGCTTAAGACTAAAAAAATTGCTATTGATTTCCGAAATAACGCACTTGTAAATATCAAAATTGAAAAAGCTACAGATAATGCAGTTGCTCAATCAAAACAAACTTTATCTTATCATGTGGGTAAAGGATATGTTATCCAAAGCGAACAAGCTTTAAGCCTTTCTGATACAAAAACAATTTTAGTACAAGTGGAATATCAGTAGGCAGTTTTCCATAAAAAGCAGTGCTACTGCTTAACTGCCAACTGAATCAGGTTACGTTGATAAATTTCAGCAAAACGGCGGGATTTTCAAATAAAGATAGCCTTTTATCTGATACGTTTTGCTGTTGAAATTTATCAATCACTATTTCTTCTTTTACGTCAACTAGTGTCATAATAATTCTTCTATTAAAATCTCTAGTTTTTGGTAATCCTTTTCCTTTAAAATAAACTGCTGGACTAGATGTTTCCGCTACCTTCATTTTTAATCGGTAAGCAGGAATACCACTTGCCAATAAAAAATTCTGAATCATTCGAGCTCGTTTTTTGGAAATCATCTGATTACGTGCCTTTTCTCCAATATCATCTGTATGACCGACAATTCTTAATTTTAGCTGAGGATGCTTCTTCATAACGGTTAATGCTTCTTCCAAAGAGTTTAACAGTTCTTTACTAAAGCTTAAATCTTCTGCTGTAAATCGAACGGAACGGATAAATAACGCCTCTTTTTCTGGCACCATCATTAATGGTAATTCATGTGAATCTTCCATGTAGGCAAATAAGGGTTGATCTAACTCAATAATATGCGTGTTTGAGAAACCACTACTAATAGCCTTTTGTTGAGCCGCCTTTGCTGCCTCTAAAGTATAAAATTCACCTAAAGTATAACGTGTAAAATTATTATGGTCTTTTTCTGCGTAAAAATGGTTATAGCCAGCAAAAGCAAAAAAAGTAGGGGATATTTCTTCTGTAAAAGCTGCTAATTGTACCTGATAAATTTGAGCCTGTATATTTCCCAAAAAGCTCAAGTATAAGTAACAAATAGTCAATAAGGTGCATCGCTTTCTCATACGAAAAAGAATTTAAAACCTTCGGTAGTTTGAAGATTTAATTAAAAAATGTCATGTGATTTTTTTGCAAAGTGCGATTGTAGCATACATCAAATACGCTACCATCTTTTTTTGCTATACTTAAATGTAATCTAGTATAAAAAGTAAGTGATGCTTTTTTATCCAAGAACAAGCTAATTTCACTCGACGTAAATAGTTAATCGTTTATCAGTAATAGGGATGATTAACTATTTTGAGCCTAAGCGATTATAGCCTCGGTTTATACGATAATTATAGTTTTTTTAGTAAAATTATTAAATCTAAAAGACGTAAAAATCTTTTACAATTTAATTTGGTGGTAAGTTTTGGTTTCCCGATTGAAATTCGGGATTGTGTGTAAGAAATATCTAAAATATTCCTATTGTGTGTAAGTATGGTTCAAAAGTACAGCAATTCTTATTAAAACACAAAATAATATATTTTTTTTAATAAAATAATGAAACATTTGCTAATAACTGTCAAATTTTAGGAGGCATGACTTATAAAAAGTTATATTAGAGTGAAGGTGACGTATTTATTTTTTTAATTATTATTTAAAAAATGCCTAGAAACCTTATTTTTCGCTAATAATTTGGTAATATTAGGATTCAATTAATATGTTTGAAGAAAATAAGCGTATGCTATCCTTTTAATTTTAATCATTCTTTTAGTACTTCGCTATTCTTAAAAACAAAATTGAGCATTTACAACTATTACAATCAAACTAGAGATAAAACTATACCTAACTATTGAAAGATACTTACAGACATAAAGGTTTGCGAAAGAGGTTGATTGATACCTTGTATCAAAAGGGAATTCGAGATGAACGAATTTTACATGCCTTTAATTCCGTACCTCGTCATTTGTTTTTAGATAAGGCATTTGAAGAATGGGCTTATACTGATAAGGCGTTTCCGATTGGCAATAAGCAAACTATTTCTCAACCATTTACAGTCGCTTACCAAACAGACTTATTAGAGATTAAAAGACGAGATAAAGTATTAGAAGTGGGGACAGGTTCTGGTTTTCAAGCTGCTATTTTAGATAAACTAGGAGCAACAGTGTTAACTGTAGAGCGGCAAGAATTGCTTTATAAAAAAACAAGTAAATTATTAATGAAATTGGGATTCAATAATATTCGTACTTTTCTAAAAGACGGGATGAGTGGGTTGCCAGAATATGCACCTTTTGATAAAATAATCGTGACGGCAGCAGCTAGTGAAATTCCGACAGCGCTTTTAAGTCAATTGAAGATTGGTGGTATTTTAATTATTCCGATAGGAAAGGAGCGTCAACAAATGTGTAAAATTATTAAAGAATCCGCCAAACAATACAAGCGAATATATTTAGATTATTTTAAGTTCGTCCCTTTACTAAAAGGATTGAATAAAGATTAAGTTATTGTAGGTTTGTTGGAAACTGTGATTTCCGACTGAAAATTATTTTTTGAAATGAATTAATTGCATTTTTTCTGATTATCTATCCTTTCTGTTTCGACCGTGAACTGTTTACCGTCTTCTTTTAATCAAAGCGAATAATCATGGACCTAACCTTTAAATCAGCAATTTTTGCTTTTGGGTGGTTGGAAGAGAATAATTCATCGCCTAATAAATCAGGATAAACTGCTTCTGGATTAGTAGGTTCTAAAAAGACGGCTAAATTTTTAGAAATACGCCCTTCTTGCCAATCGTTTGTATAGCCGCTATAATCCCATTCAAATCCTGCAAATTTGAAATCTTTGCCATTTATTTTGACTAACTCTTCTAATGTCGTTCCTATACTTACGCCTTGACTTGTTCCCCAAGGAGATTTTTCATTTTCTATGAGGATTTCTGAAATTACTTGAAAAGGTTGGTCTAGTTGCCAAGAGATAAAAATTTCATTGTCTGTTTTAGGGAATACAACGGTAGCAATAGCTACTTCTCCTTCCCCCATACTTATTTCTTCTCGCTTGACATTTTCTTTACCGTAGGCTTTTATAATAGCTGCCTCTGTAAAATTTTTATTAATTAACCCCACTTTTTCTCCAGGAATACAAGTCCAGTTAACTATATTTTTACTAGCATCAATTGCTTTTGGTGTATCATATTTTTTGTCGGTAGACTCAAATTTACAGGCTACAAGACATAATAAAAGTAATAAAAGAGATAGATTTTTCATAAGTAATTTAGTTTTGACATAGCTGGTGTAGTGGGTAGTAAACAATAAGTGGTTGTCTGTTGTCAGTTAGCTTAATTAAAACTTTAAGGTATCTTCATTTTTAGCATTATTAAAAAGCAAATAATCTTTTCTATTTTTTGGTCCTTTAATACTTATGATGTTTTTTTGGTCATCAAAAGCTTCTAATAAGGTATTGTTTTTTACATGTAATTTGCTGAAAGGCTGGATGTTTTCGACCTCTAAGTAACACCAAACTGCAACGAGGTCTTCTGATACTTCTTTTCCTACAAATGTATAATTCACCGCTTCATCGTCTAAACTAATTTTTAATTTTTGTTGTAAATACTTATAAATATATTCCTCCGCTTTATCAGACTCTTTTTCTGTACAGATAAATAATTTATCTGCTCCCTGTAGCCGAAGGGCATCTTCTAAATCATCGATAAAAATATGTAAGGTTAATTGTAAAGCACTTTCTTTTTCATTATACTCAATGGAGCATTTACTGATATGAAATTCATGAGGTGGAAGTACCCTAGCACTAGAAAAGATAGCTGCGGAAGGAAACAATAAACAGCATAAAAAAAAATAGAATTTCAATTGTTGCATAGTTCTTAAAGTTACTAAATTGAAATGGTTTTTTATTATAGGGATGCAAAAAATGGAGTTATCAATTCTCGGCACCTTGTTTAGACAAAAATACGGAACTATTAGTCACTTAAAAAATATTAGTGTCCTAACTTTTATAAATAGATTTGCTATCCTTTGAAAAATGCTTGACGAATTTTTACCTGTCAGTCGACAGGCATCATTCATCGTTTTCTATTCTTTTTTAGTTAGAATAGTATTGCTTTCCGCAATTTTGATACTCAAAAAATTGGTGTCTAATGTCCAATCTTGCTTGTTTAAAGGAGGATTTTTATAGAAATGATTGAGAATGGTGGCGTGCTCACCTACCTGTAATTGTACATCTTTTGCGTGAATATAGCCATAGTTGCCACTAGGAGATTGGACATATAAATAAGGAACGATTTTTTTACTCCCTCTTTGGCTGATTATTTTTTCAAAATGTTGGATGACTTTTAATGTTGACTCAGGAGCTAATTTTTCTACCACTTCACTTAAGTACGTTGGTTCAGACCGAAGAAACCCCTTTTCTGGTAGTAATTTGCCCTCAATTGCTGTTCGGCTTTCTTCGTAGAGTGGTTGATAAGTTTGGGTAGCTTCTTGCCAAACAAAAGAATAAGTGACGTACTCTAAACACTTTTCATTCGCTTTATCAAATTCTTTTGGTGCGAGCATTAGACTATAATCTGAACAAGCCAGATAATCTACATAAGCAACCCGAATGGTTTTTTCATCAATTTCTATAAATTTAAATAAAGCAGGAGAACGTTCTCTTGGTGCAAAGGTCAAATCCATTTGTTCTTCAAAAACCTTAGTGACAGACCCTGCTTGAAAAGAAAATATTTCAACTACTCTATTTTCTAAACGACTGTCTGTATCAATATTACTCTTTAAAAATAATAGTTCTGGAATATCATCTGCGGTTAAATCTTGTAAAACAAATGCTCGTAATTTACTTTGTCCCATGGCACTCTCTCCTGCAAATGGGATGTGATAAGATTTACCTAAACGACTCGTTAAGACTAGATAATATTCTTTATACAATGGATTTAAATAATCATCTTCGTGAAAATTATCTTTTCCCTCGATACTTGCGACCCAAACAGAAGTGGCTTCTAAATCAGCTGAAAAATTGAACTTTTTTAAATGGAAATGACTTAACGTAGGCGGAATATCTTCGGGAGGTAGAATGACTGCCAAACCATCTCCATAAATCCAGCCTATTTTATCATCAGGCCCTTTAACTTGGTACCATTTAAATTTTTGATTTTGTGCCTCATCTTCATGCTCAAAACGAGTTTCTTTCAGGACTTCAAAAAGAGTCCCTTCTTCATAGAAAATATTAGAATGTGCAAAAAAAGAAGAATCAGGATAGAGGATAACTTTATTTAAAGCCGTACCAGGCCTTAAAGGTAGCGTTTGTCCTTGCAACCAAAGCGAAAGACATAAGCAAATATATAGGGGAAATAACCGCAAATTATTGGGATTAAAGTTATGTTCAGTTGTCTGTTATCGGTTGTCCGTTTAGTTTGGCCTAACACTGATAACCGATAAGAGATAATTGTTTGACTAACTTATAAATTCAAATTTAATAATATATAAACCACAACCATGCCGCTTTAGAACGTTAAGAATACATGATTTAGCGTAATTTTTAATAATAATAGTTATTATTGGTCGAACAAAATTAAGAGACTAGCGATTAAAGAGATGTCGGCGCTCTACAAAGTAAGGAAATAAATGTTTTTTTTAAGAGATTTGCTTACTTTTATAATATTATTTGAAAGTTCCATAACATTTTAAGTCGTGACCAATTCTTTTTTCAACGTCTTAAAGTTGTATTTATTAATACTCAAAAATTTAATCAAAATGAATTTAGATAGATTGAATAAGTCTAATAACCCAATGATTAAGGAAGAAGTCCTTAGAGAAAATATGACCAATAACCGTCAAGAAGTGATGACGGTACAAGGTGGGGTGAATAAGTCTTTTGTCCTCTTCGGTGTTTTATTAATGACCTTCTTTGTAGGCTATTCTACCCCAAGTCCATTATTTATGTATGGTGGTATGATTGGTGGTTTTATCGTTAGTATCATTGCATCCAGAGATTTGAAACGATCTAATATCTGGGCACCGCTTTTTGCAGGTCTTTATGGATTAGCTATCGGGGCAATTTCCTATTACTATAATGCTAGATTTGATGGGATTGTGCTTCATGCAGTTACGATAACTTTTGCTATTTTCTTTACGATGTTAACTTTGTTTAAATCAGGTTTAATTAAAGTAACGGAGAAATTTAGAAGTATCATTATGATGGCTACAGGAGCAATTATGCTGTTGTATATCGTTAGTTTTGTATTGAGCATGTTCTCTATTAATATGCCATTCTTGCACGAGCAATCCATGATGGGTATTGGTATTAGTGGCGTAATTGTGGTGATTGCTTCTTTAAAATTATTGGTTGATTTCGATAATTTTGAAAAAGGAGAGCAGTTTGGTTCGCCTAAGTACATGGAATACTATATCGCTATGGGATTATTGTTTACCATGATTTGGTTGTATACAGAAATCCTTTGGTTGTTGTCTGCTGTAATGAGTGGCGACTGATTTTAAAAGTTCACTGAATTAAAAAAGCCTGCTTCATTTTTATATGGAGCAGGCTTTTTTTATAGTATAAGGGAACTTTAGTTCCCTGTATTTCGGTGAACTGAAGTTCACCCGTACTGGTTTATTCCTCCCGCAAAGCCTGAATAGGATTCTCCACTGTAGCCTTAAATGTCTGTAAATAAATAGTCCCTATTAATAAAATAAAAACTAGGCTAATAGCGACTAAATAAACCATTGGCGAGATGTCAATATGGTAAGCAAAATTTTGTAACCATTCCGAAATCCATTGATAACTTATTGGGATGCCGACTAAAGTTGCAATGAGTAAAATCCATAAGTATTCTTTACCAATCAACATGGTTAAATTAGTTAGGTCTGCTCCAATAACTCTTCGGATAGCTAATTCTTTAGAACGAGTTTTTAGTGCATAAGCGACTAAACTCACTAACCCCATAAAAGAAATTAAGATAGCTAAGAAAGATAGCATACTTAATAATTTTAGCTGAATTCGGTCTTGCTGATATAACTTGTTAAATAATTCATCTAGAAAGGCGTATTCCAAAGCATAGGGAAATAAATCATTCCAAACGGTTTCTATACCTGCTATGGTTTTTTCGAGATTTGCCGTTTCTACTTTGATTAAAATATTAGACATCCAAATTGGCTCGACTGTCAACACTAAAGGGTCTACTTTATTGCGTAAAGATTCTTGATGGTAATCTTTGATGATGCCTGTAATTGGTCCATACGCCAGTTGAAAATTGCCGATAGACCAATTGATTTGCTGACCAATTGCTTCTGAAGGCGTATTCCATCCAAGCTGTTTCATGGCTGTTTCATTGATTAAATATTTTCTAGGCTTTTCATTTAGGTATCTTTGTGGCGTTAATTCTTCTGTGTAAATAGGTGGTTTGCTTAAAATTTCATTGGCGGTGAAATTTTCTCCTGCTAACATTTCGATACCCATCATCTCAATAAAATCAGGGTCTATAATCTGCATATCCATCATCGGAACTTGAGCATCGTCACTATTTTGCCCTTGAATCCGAACAGGTCCGACATCCCTAATTTCACTTGAAGGCATTTGCATACAAGCCGTTACTTCGCTTACGCCAGGAATTTCTTTTAGCCGATTTTTAAAAGTCAAATAATTATTATTCACTTGACTAGGTACTTCTGGGATGCCAATAATTTGCTCAGATTTTAAGCCTAAATTTTTGTTGTTGATATAATCGAATTGCTGGTAAGCCATCATCGCACTGCCAATTAAAATAATGGTCGCACTAAATTGAATGGCTATCATGACTCGTTTAATATTGATTTTGTTGGCCTGCTTTTTCATAGACCAATTATTTCCTTGTTTGATGATTTGCAATATTTTTATGGAAGTTGCCACTAAAGCTGGAAGAATACCTGCTAATAAACCACTCAAAAGCGCGACGCCTAATGAGCCAAATATAAAATAATTAGTTGGAGGTAAGCTGGCAATGCCTGTCAATTGACTAAAAGATGAGAAAGTTAAAAAAGCTAATACCCCACCAAAAAATAAAGCAATGAAACTATAAACAATCGTTTCTATAAAGGAGAAAAACACCAAATTGCTTTTAGTTGCTCCTAAAACCTTTCGTACGCCTATTTCTTTGCCTCGACTCATTGCTAAAGCGGCACTTAAATTGGCAAAATTGACTAAGGCAATTATCCAAACAAATAAACCTACCCAGAAAAATATTTTGATGTATAATGCTTCGCCATTCGGTTTAATTTCTCTGGCAAGATTTGATTGTAAATGAATGTCTTTCAATGCTTGGAAATCATAAACGATGGTAGACGTACTTTGAGGGCTAACAAAATTGCTGAGAAAATCAGGCATTTTTGCATTGATATCTGCTATTGTTGTTCCTTTTGCCAATAGGGTATAAATATATGCCCAGCCAGAACGGGCTTCCTCATTAGGAAAGGAGAACAATATTTCTATGGGCAAATGTGTGTTGATTGGAACATCTTTTATCACGCCAGTCACTTCATAAGCCGTTTCCGTTTCCGCATTATTTCCTGTAACCATTAACTCTTTTCCAATAACATCTAAAGTGGCGAAGTATTTTTTAGCCATGGTTTCGGTCAATACAATGGCATTGGGTTTAGCCAAGGCAGTTTTTGGATTTCCTGCTAGAAAGGGTAGTGTAAAGACTTCAAACACATCGGCATCTGTAATATAGGCATGTTTAGGTTTAAACCTTTGGTCGCCAATCCGAATATACTTTTGTTCTTTATTTTGAAAGCGAATTAATTTTTCAATTTCGGGGATTTCATTAGGTAATTCATTAATGTAGGCCGCAGGTATTCTCGCAAAATGGGCATTGAACCCACTCTGTGCCGTAAAGTTGTAAGTAGGTCGATAAATTCTATCTGCCTTTTCGTGAAAGGTATCATAACTGGTTTCTTGATATAAATAGGCAGTTACTAAAATTAAAGTAGCAAAAGCGATGGACAAGCCTAGAATATTTAAACTCCCATATTGCCAGTTTTTACGGAAGCTCCGAAGGGTACTTTTGATAGCTATTGAAACATGGTGAAGCATAAAGTTGGTATTTCGATGATTATTTCCTAAAGTTAATCTATTCTACTTTTTTAACGAGCGAAAGAATAGTTAAGTAGGCTAATGAAAAGTTAATGGAATAGTCTAAGGTTATATTTTGCCTGCTATCTTAGAATAATTTAGGCCTTTGGTCTAAAAACTTTCTTTTAATTATAAAGCTTTCTTAACTTGTGTTTTCCGAGTTGAAACTTTTAGTAAAGTCTTACTAATTATTATTTGAATAATTAGTAAGACTTTACTATATTTGATGAAAAATAATAATTAAATTTTGAATAAGACCAAAAAGCGAATACTTGAGACAACTATACGTCTCTTTAATAGAGATGGTTTTGCGAATGTGAGCTTGCCTCAGATTGCAGATATCGTGGATATTAGTTTAGGTAATTTGACGTATCATTTTAAGAAAAAAGAAGACTTAATTGAAAGTATTTACGCGTTATTCCAAGAAGAATTAGCTATTATTACGAAGGATTATAAGCAACTATCTAATCTAGGAGAAATGGATGAGCAGTTGCGAGGTTTTTATGAATTTCAACAACGTTTCCAATTTTTTTATTTAGATTTATTGGAAATAGAACGAGCTTATCCTGCTATTGCAGAGCGGCATCAAAAGCACATTGAAGGACAAATTAATGGGTTGGCGAAGAGTTTTACTCATAATGCTTCTTTAGGGAATCTAACGGAATACGAAAAACCAATAATTTACCAACATTTGGGACAGCAATTCTGGCTGAATACGGTTTTCTGGTCCATGCAAATAGCTGTTAGAGGAAGGACAAGTAACGTAGAAGAAATGACGCAAGCCGCTTGGTTATTAGTGTTACCACATACTACGGAAAAAGGGAGAATCGATTTTGAACATATCTTTAAAACAGAAAAAATAGACTAACTATGGATGTAATTATTGCAGAGAACTATATAGTTTTAGTCCTAGGAGTATTAATATTGTTTGCACTGGGCGACATTATCGTTGGATCATATCGTCGAGGAAAGCGTAGAAAAGATGACCTAGCACAAGAGGCGGTAGGATTTGTTCAATTGTACACCTTAGTACAACCGGCAGTAGCGGGGCTTGCTTTTCTACTGATGGGCTTGCTTTTCCCTAATTCAGAAAATGAATTCTTAGGAACCACTCTTTGGATTGCTCTACCTTTATATTTATTAGTAGACGATTGTTCTCAATATTGGTATCATCGAAAAGCACATGAATGGGAATGGCTGTGGAAATTGCATCGTCCGCATCACGCTACACCAGAAATGGGGGCTTTTGCGACTTATCGGAATGCTACTTTATACTATGCTTTATTACCAAATTTGTGGTGGGGGGGTATTTTTACTTATTTCGGTTTTGGTTTAGCGGTAATCATAGGTTTAGTGCTAAAAAATATTGTGGTTATCGGCGCTCATGGCAGTATTAAATGGGATAGATTTTTATATGAAAATAAATGGTTGCATCCAGTAGCTTGGGTCGTCGAAAGATTTATTTCTACGCCTGCCACTCATTTTGCACATCATGGAAAATCAGCTAAAGATGGTATAAGCGACCCTAATGGTAACTTTAGTAATATGTTTTTCTTCTGGGATATTTTATTTGGTACAGCGATTATTACTCGCCAATATCCTGAAGAGATTGGCTTAGATAACGACCCTAACGACCCTTGGTATGCCCATTTATATTAT
The DNA here is from genome assembly GCA_937928615.1 of uncultured Saprospiraceae bacterium. Taxonomy (GTDB): domain Bacteria; phylum Bacteroidota; class Bacteroidia; order Chitinophagales; family Saprospiraceae; genus JAFMDF01. The sequence goes on from CALFWI010000182.1 coordinate 24,318, forward strand.
CCAATTATTAAGTCGAAGCAAGAAGGGAGTGAAATATCAGCAGGTTTCAAAAAACAGTCTTACGTAAGTAATGAACCGCTTAAAATAGCATTGGAGGTAGGCAATCATTTATATTGCGTCTGTGGAATGAGTAAGGATAATCCATTTTGTAATGGATCGCATCATGGAACAGGTAAAAAGCCTATTTTGTTTGAGGTTAAGAAAAAACGAACAATGTCTTATTGTACCTGTAAAATGACGAAGACGCCACCTTATTGTGATATGTCGCATGAGCAAATGGATATGCCGAGTGCAGGAAATATTAAAAAGAAGAAAGAAACAACTAAAGTGTAAAACATAATCCACCAAAATTTCTTATATTTGAGTATATTCGTTTAATGTTCAAATTGTTCGCTAGAATCGAATAATTTGAACATTATTTTTTGTGGAGTAATCCTATTCATCTTGAATTATCCTGTCATCTTGTAATTATGTTTTTAAAATTCTTCTACGGTCTAAGAACACACGGCATTAAAGTAAGTCTGCACGAATACTTGACCTTAATGCAAGCATTAAAGTTAGAGTTTACAGATTATACTTTAGATGATTTTTACTATTTGTGTAAAACTATCATGGTTAAACAAGAGGTTCAACTAGATCGTTTTGACCGAGTTTTTGGACATTATTTTAAAGGCTTAGAATTAATTCCAGATGATTTTTTTGTCTCCAAAATTCCTGAGGATTGGTTGAAAGGGGAGCTTAGAAAAATACTATCTGAGCAAGAGATGGAGGAGATTGAAAAGATGGGCGGTTTAGATGCTTTGATGCAGAAGTTCCGAGATTTAATGGCAGAACAAAGAAAGCAACATGAAGGCGGCAATAAATGGATAGGCACAGGTGGTTCGTCTGCATTTGGCGCTTTTGGTTTTAATCCAGAAGGTTTTAGAATTGGGCAAGACAAAAGTCGAAATAATAAAGCCATTAAGGTTTGGGACAAACGAGAATTTAGAAATTTAGATGATAAGATTGAGTTGAATACCCGTAGTATCAAAATGATTTTGAAACGGCTAAGGCATTTGACGAGAGAAGGGCTACCTACAGAATTGGATATTGATGACACCATCAAAAATACGTCTAAGAATGCAGGATTGTTGGATATAAAGATTGTTCCGTCTAAGAAAAATAGAGTAAAGGTTTTATTATTGATGGACGTAGGTGGGACGATGGATGAACATATTGATACTTGTCAAAAAATATTCTCTGCTGCTAAACATGAATTTAAGCATCTAGAATTTTTCTACTTTCATAATTGTTTGTACGAATCTGTTTGGAAAGATAATCGTCGTCGATTTTCTGAACGCATGCCGACTTTGGAACTTATCAATAAGTACAATAAAGATTATAAATTGATTTTTATTGGAGACGCTACCATGTCGCCTTATGAGATTTTTTATTCTGGTGGAAGTGTAGAACATCATAATGATGAAGCGGGGATTAAATGGTTAAAGCGGATGAAAGACCATTTTTCTAGTATGATTTGGATTAATCCAACCGCAGAATATGAATGGAGTTTTTATGAAACGATTCCTATGTTGCGGGAATTTTCAGGCAATCGCATGTTTCCACTGACTTTAGATGGTTTGACACAAGGCATGAAATGTTTGCGAAATCCAAAAAAGACTTATGATAATAATGCTTGGGATTTGGAAGATTTTAAGTAATGTACCGTTGATTAATTATTAGATGATTGATTACTCATAAAACTTAAAGAAGTAACTTGATAGATATCTGTTGCCTGCATTCATCCGTTGGTATTTTGCTTCAAGAAATGAATTAAGACAATAGATTAATTTTATAGCTTGTAATGTCCAATTTTAGAACGGTACTCCCACTTGAGAAAGCTAATTTTGATATTAATTATCGAAGCCCAATACTCTGTATCGGTTCTTGTTTTACGGAAAATATTGGTCGCTTGTTAGCAACTCATAAATTCCCTACCCTACTCAATCCTTTTGGTATTTTATACAACCCAATTTCTATTAAAAATAGTTTAGAGGTACTCCTTTCTGAAAAAAAATATACCGCTAGCGACTTATTCTTTCATCAAGACTTATGGCGTAGCTTTGACCATCATGGCGTTTTTGCAACGACGAATCAGCAACAAGCTTTATCGATTATTAATGACCAATTGGAGATTGCTAGAATATTTTTAAAACAAACTAAACGACTCGTGCTTACCTTTGGTACTGCCAATGTTTTTATCAATAAATCAACTGAAAAAGTAGTCGCAAATTGCCATAAGTTACCGAATACTAATTTTGAAAAACGAAGATTATCTGTTGCTGAAATTATAGCAGCTCTTTCCCCCGTTTTACAACAATTAAAAATGCATAATGAGGACTTAGAAATTATTTTTACCCTTAGCCCAGTCCGACATATTCGAGATGGCTTATTAGAAAATCAACGTAGTAAAGCGACCTTATTATTAGCATTGGAAAACCTTTCAAAAGAATGCTCCTTCATCCATTATTTTCCTGCTTATGAATTGGTCTTGGATGATTTAAGAGACTATCGTTTTTTTGGAAAAGACATGATTCATCCTAATGAAATAGCCATTGATTATATCTGGAATTGTTTCCAACAAACTTATTTTTCTACCGAAACGATGGCTATTTTAAAACAAGTCAAAAAAATAGTGCAAGCCAGCCAGCACCGACCGCTTCATGAGCAAACTATCACTCACCAACAATTTGTCCGAAAGCAATTGGAAAAAATTATCGCTTTTTCCAAACAATATCCTTTTATAAATCTTAAAACAGAGCAAGAAACATTTCAAGCACAGTTAATAGACTCGAAATAGCATATTGTAGTGACTCCTACAAAAGGGCTACTTTTGTTACTGGTTTTCCATCAGCCCTCTTTTGGTTGTACACTTCTGATAGAAATCGGAACAAGCTGTGTACCGTCAACCGATAACCATTATTTCAACAAAAAATCAGCAAGCGTGGACGAAAAATTGTATTTCAAAATATTACTAGAGCAAGTTTTAGCGGAAAAGAAAGCTGATTTTGAAGCTTATAAAAAGTTAATTGCTGATTTGCCATTAGCAGAACGTAAGGAGCAAGGGTTTACTTGGCATCCTTTAAATGTGGTGAAATTTGGGTATACCATTGGTGAACGGTCTTTTGTGATTGTGGAAAAGACTTCTGAAACAGATGCGCCAAGACAATTTCGTTCGGGGAAAACGGTTCGTTTGTTTACATTAGCCCCCGGTGCTTATAAACCAGAAAGAATTGGAGTCATCAATTACATTAAGGACAAAAAAATGAAAATTGTCCTCAATGCTAAAGATATTCCAGATTGGCTAAGCCAAGGGAGTTTAGGCGTTGACATACAATTCGATGAGCGCACCTACTTAGAGATGGAAAAGGCGATTAAAATTGTCAGTAAAGCGAGTAGAGATAGGTTGGCAGAATTAAGGAATATCTTATTACAGAAAGTAGGCGCTCGCTTCCTAAATGGCCATCCAATTACGATTCCTACTTTAAATGATTCCCAAAATAAAGCAGTTAACCAAGTATTAGCGGCCCAAGATGTAGCGATTATTCATGGCCCTCCAGGGACTGGAAAAACAACGACTATTATCCAAGCCATTAAACAATTGGTTAAAACAGAAAATACGGTTTTGGTTTGTGCACCGAGTAATGCTGCCGTGGATTTATTGACGGAAAGAGCGGCGAGAGAAGGCTTATCCGTTGTCCGATTAGGGAATATTTCAAGAGTAGATGAAGATATCATTAAACATACTTTAGAAGCACAATTGGGGACGCATCCAGATAGTAAAAATATTAAGAAGGTAAAAATTCAAGCGGCGGATGCTAGGAAAAAAGCAGGGAAATTTAAAAGAAAATTTGGCGGTAAAGAACGAACGGAAAGACGTGATTTATACAACGAAGCTAGAGAATTAACTGCTTGGGCGAATCAGTTAGAAGACCGTGTAATTGACCAGATTTTAGATGGAGCGCAAGTAATTACTTGTACTTTAGTCGGTGCGACTCAAAGAGTTTTAAGTAAACGAAAATTTAGGACGGTCTTGATTGATGAAGCTGCACAAGCATTAGAACCTGCTTGTTGGATTCCAATTATCAAAGCTAGTAAAGTGGTCTTCGCAGGCGACCCGTTTCAATTGCCACCAACTGTTAAATCGACGACTTCTAAAAAAGAAGGCTTAAATATTACCTTAATAGAGAAATGCTTACAATTTTTACCTCAAATTAGTTTTCTCAATGTGCAATACCGAATGCATGAAGTAATCATGGGCTTTTCCAATCAACAATTCTATTCCAATGAATTAATTGCCCATGAAAGTGTCAAGACGCATCAATTGGCGTTGCCAGAAGGACAACCTGTTACCTTTATTGATACGGCTGGTTGTGGATTTGAAGAGAAAGTAAATCCAGAATTTAAAAGTCGATATAATCCCGATGAATTTCAAATGCTTTGTGAACATCTATATTTATTAATCAATACTTATCAGGAAGCAGAAATGGATTTACCAAGCATTGGTATTATTTCTCCATATCGGGAACAGGTGATTTATATGAAAACACAAATTGCAGCAGATGAACGACTAGCTACTTTACCTCTTACAATTAACACTATTGATGCTTTTCAAGGACAAGAACGAGATGTCATTTATATCTCCTTAGTTCGGTCAAATGGAAAGGGAGAAATTGGCTTTCTGAAAGATTATCGTAGAATGAATGTGGCGATGACTCGGGCTAGAAAAAAATTAGTTGTTCTAGGAGATAGCGCAACTATTGGAATGGATAAATTCTATGGCAATTTTTTAGATTATTGTGATCAAGCAGGGGAATATAAGACTGCTTGGGAGTATATGCAGTGATTCAGTTGCCAGTTGCCTGTGGCGAGTTTCTAAAACTGATAACAGGCAACTGGCAACTCCAAACGTTAAAAAATGACCAAATAATAGCAAAAGATTATTTTTTTTTGTATTTTGTTACTTCTTACCATCGCCTTAATGACACTCAACTAACGATTGTATATGAACAAAATTTGACACTATGAATCAATTTCACTGGACTTATTGGGATCATTTCGGCCGACAACATATTGTCGGCATTTTACATGGTATCAAAACAGGGCATTTAGTCATTCATTTAAACTCAAAGGTACTTATCATTGATTTTAATGTATTGAATGCGAAAAAATACTCTTTTCTAATTAATGAAGAGATTTGTGAGCTACAGATTAAAGAAGAAGATAGTGGCTTTAAATATGACCTTGGCGTCAATGAGCAACAAGCAGCGGAACGAAAAGCTGTAGAAAAGAAAGCAAATCGTAAATTTTTATATCAACAAATAGGAGCGGTTGCCTTGACTACTTTAGTACTTTTTGTGATTGCATTTTTTGTTTTCTATTTAAATAGTCCTCAGTAATTTGAGTTCCAGTCAAAGCGTGTAACTCAGTAACTTAGTATTCTCCTTTCAACACCGCTCTTAAGGGTTTCTCTTCCTGCGTATAAATAAAAAACAAGTATAATAATAACAATAAGGTATTCATGCCTAAGGTAGCGATTAAATTTTGAGTGGGTATCCATTCACTTATTAAATAAACACCTACTGCTACTAATAAATAAAGCCCCATCCGCCAAATAGCATAAGGAATTGGATAATGCTTTTGTCCTAAAAAATAACAGGTAATGGTCATAAAAGTGTAGCAAATTAAAGTTGCCCAAGCAGAACCCATATAACCAAATATCGGAATCCACCAGATGTTTAACCCAATTGTAATTAAAGCGCCTCCTATAGAAATGTATGCTCCCCATTGAGTTTTATCAATCAATTTGTACCAAACAGAAAAATTATAATATAACCCTGCTAGTACATTGGCGACTAGAATTATGGGGACTATTTTTAGCCCTTCCCAATAACCGCTTCCTATTAGGTGTTTAAATAAATCTAAGTAAAGCGTGACAACTAAGAAGCCAGTTAATCCAAAAATGAGGAAATATTTGGCAACAATGGCATATAGCGTTTTTGCATTTTTATCATTTTTACTCCTAAAGAAAAAAGGTTCTGCACCATATCTAAAGGCTTGGGTGAATAGGGAAATAAGTATAGCTAATTTATAATTGGCACTATAAACGCCTACTGCTTCCATCCCGCAATCCTCTCCTTCTGCATGTAGTTGAGGTAGTAGCAACTTATCTAACATCTCATTAATAAGATAAGCAAAACCGACAATAACTAATGGTAATACATAGCGCATCATTTTTTTCCATAGCGTAAAATCAAAGAAAAATTGATATTGTTTAAACGTAGGGGATAGTAATAAAAAAGAAACAAGACTAGCAATGAAGGTAGAGATGAAAATATATCCAATTCCTATTTCAGCAGAATAGACAGTATTAACAAATGGATGTAAAAAAGCGAGTTGACTATTTCCTAAGACCCAAGGACAAAATAGTATAAAAAAAAGATTTAGACCAAGGTTAACAAAAATATTGGATAATCGAACGGTTGCAAAGCGGATAGGCCTTCCACTTAACCTTAATTCTGCATAAGGTAGTTCACTCAGTGCATCAAGGAAAATAATTCCAACACATAAATAAATATAAATTTGATAGGCTTCGAGATTATAAGCTTGCGCATAAAAAGGCGATAAAAAGAAGAAAAGAATACCTAAAATTAAAGTGGAAATAATTAAGGAAGACAAAGAAGTATTAAAAATGTCTTTCCTATTTAAGGACTTATCTGTACCAAATCGAAAATAAGCAACTTCCATTCGATAGGTAAATAAAACCATTAAAAAAGCAATGGCAGAAAAAAGTACACTTACTTTTCCATATTCACCTGTGGAAAATTTAGTTGTATAAAGTGGAACAAGCGCAAAATTCAAAATTCGCCCTAAAATACTACTAACGCCATATATCGCTGTTTCGCCAGCCAATTTTTTGATGGACATTCGGTTTTATTTTTCCTTTTATGAAAAGAGCTTCCAGAACTTAAAGTTCTGGAAGCTCTGAGCCGTTCAAAATAATAGCTAAGTAATCAGATAAATTTAAGCTAACAACTTTGTTCTAAAAGATTAAGTTATACTCGTCAAAAAACTATTCGATACTAAGGACAAGTTGTGAACGCTATGAATTATATTACTTTGTGGTAAAGGTATACGGTACTCGTCAAAGTATAAATTGTTCGTTTATTTTTGTTATACTACCGTTACATAAATAACGCAATTACTAAAACAATAGAAGTCGCTACAAAACCGACCATGAAAATATTATAAGACGTGGTTAAATAACGATATTTTTTGTCTAAGACTTTTCCTAAATAATATAAATCTCGAACCATATTGCCATACATCAATTCTCCATCTCTAAAAACGGCATCCATTGCTGCTTCGTATTGGTCTAAATCTAAATGAACAAAATTACCAAAGAAAACGATATTTTTTTGATTGATAATTTTATCTTTTGATTGTTTATTAATCGTCGTTACTTTTGGTCGAGCAGATAAGACGGCAAAAACTAGCGAAGTTAGTCCAGTTATAAAAAAGACACTAATTGCTGCTAATATCATCGGTTTTGTTTCTGCAATATTTCTATAGGTTAATAAAGAAATCATGACAGATAACAAAATAGCATTGACACTAATCATGATATTTGCCTTATTATCTGCAATAGCACTTAGATTAATGTGATTTCTATAATTGGTTCGGAAGAAGGTTTGAATGGCTCTATTAGGGACTTTTTCTTCTAGATGCTGAAATGGATTAGGGGTGACTTCTTCAACAAAAAGATTTCTTTTCTTTTTTATTTTTTGAA
>CALFWI010000183.1 GCA_937928615.1 uncultured Saprospiraceae bacterium
ACCAATAATGGATCTGCTAAATGGCGCTACTCTAATTATCCAGATAATGTGATGGTCAGAGCTTTGGCAACTGGTGCTGATGGCGACTATAAAGATAATTTAACCTTATCTAGTACAGGAAAGCAGCGAGCAAATATGCAAATTGTCTATATTCCTGCTCCTGTTTCTTGCCCTGCGCCTGAAAATTTAAATGCATCCAATAGGACGACAAGTTCAGCAGATGTGAGCTGGGATGCCGTTGACGGTGCAAGTGCTTATAGTTGGAAAGTTGTCACCGCTGGTGCAGGGTCGGAAGCTACAGCGGTTGCTTCAGGGACAACAGGAGGTACGAGTGCATCCGTAACTGGTTTAGCAAATTTAACGGCCTATGATTTACACGTTCAAGCAGATTGTGGAGGAGGAGATTTAAGCACCTTCTCTCCAGCTTATACTTTTGTAACGTTATCCTCTATTCCTTCCAGCAGCTTAACAATAGGAACGGGAACAGATGTGAATTCGTCCATAGGCCCTATTCATCAAGGAGGTGCTTCTGCTAATACGCGTTATTCTCGATTTAATCAGGTTTATACACAAGCAGAATTAGCCGCAGCAGGTCTAATCACAGGCAGTAAAATCACCGAATTACAGTGGTATCTTGCTTCGACCGATATTATCACTTTAGGAGAAGCTCCTTTTACGGTTTATATCAAAAACTCAACCGTAACGGAGGCCACGCCTAATTCATGGTTTGACCTTACTTTAGGATTAACCCCAGTGGTGGAGCAAGTATTCAATACCACTAATAATTTCCCAGGGGAGGAAGGTTGGGTGCCTTTTACGTTTAATACGCCTTTCATTTATACTGGTGGAGCACTAGAAGTTTTGGTAGAATGGAATTGGGCATCAGCTGCATTTACCAATGATGGGGCAGTTAATTGGCGTTATTCTACTACCCCAGGTAATATGGTGGTAAGAAGTTTGGGGTCTGGTTCATACCCAACCAGTAATCTATCTTATTCGACAAGTACCACTTCTCCGCCAACGTTTAGAGCAAATACGCAAATCATTCATACTCCCCCAGCGGAAGCGTGTCCTGAAATGATGCAACTAGACCAAGCAAATATACCTAGCGAAACCTATAAAGCAAATACGATTACGTCAAAAGGTACAGTAGAAAGTGGTTCGACTGTAGTGTTGGCTGCTAATACGAGCGTAACCTTAGAAACGGGCTTTCATGCGAAAGCAGGCGCTGACTTTACGGCTAAGATTGAAGAATGTGTAACTTCTTCTTTCCAAACCGAAGAAACGCAAGAAGAATTAGCTCGTTTTGTGCCAATTAATACCGCACAAACGGATACGAAGTTGGACATTAAAGTGTATCCTAATCCTATCAGTCAACAATTAAACGTTGAATTGCAGGCCTTTGAAAAAGGACAAGCGAGATTATTTGACGGAACAGGTAAAACACATATTACTAGAATAATTACGGGTAGCACCACGCTAAATACCCATAATTTACCTGTGGGCATCTATTTCCTACAGGTGTTTGATGAAAATACTGGTCAATTCTTTACTCGTAGAATAGTGAAACAATAGTCGTCACTCCTTACTATAATAAGAGTTAAACGGCAAGGAAATAAATTATTTGCCAGAAATGAAGAAAAACCTGTCTACCAAAAGGTAGGCAGGTTTTTTTCTTTAATAAACTAAAATTGGTCATTCCGTTTAATGATTGTGTGCCTTATGTCTTGTTATTGTGGGTAAGATTTGCAGCTATTGTAAAGTGCTTTAATCGTAGGACGAGCATCCGTTGCATTTCTGAACTACACTCGTCAAAAAACTCCGTATCCTCCGTGAATTCCATCCCTCCGTGGTAAAAAAATGTTAGGGTAGTTTTATGGAACTACTTACCTGATTATCTGCTTACTCTTTCTCCTCCAAACTCAATCCATTGATACCGATTCTCATGCATTTTACGACCCCCATCTTCAGGGTTTCCAAGCGTAATATATTGCGTAAAAGGAGATACTATGCCATTGATGGTTTTAAAATCAGTAAACTGAGCGGTTATATTTATAAAATTAACTTTTTCTCGAAGGGTAAAATGAAGCCATTCCACCAGTTTTGTTTCTTTATCCAAATACAAAACATATTGGTCATACTCTCGATTGGCGGCCTCACTTCCCCAAGTGACATATAATAAATCATAAGCCTCTCCCTTTACCATACCTTCTCCAGCATAAGCGATAATTGGCGCCTCACTAATGCGAAATGGAAATTGAAACCAGTAATTTTTATAGATTAATTTATGCTGGTATTTTTCATTAGGTATAAATGCCTTTTGACCATTTTTATTTTGGTAGGCTTTCCAATCTTGTACGCCCCAAGTTTGTCCTTTATTTACGCCATTTAGCAAAGTAAACTCGCTATCATCCGTTCCTAAAGTGGACGTCATTTCAAATTGTTGAGGTAATTCATCCCAGCCAGCGATGCCCAATTTATCATCATACCAATCGGCGATTTGACTATAAGTCCCTGTTTTATGTGCCAGCCAATTATCTATGCCTCCATAAGCGGCTTGCATTTCTTGTAATAAAAGGTTGCCTTTTGCATAATCTTTTTTGGCTATTTTATCGCCTAAATAGGTTGGTCTTAGGTCAACTGGTGTATTCACGAACCACCATCCACCAATGAGTAAGGCTGCAATAATAATTGCGGTTATTTTCCAAAATTTCTTCATCGCTTTTTATTTACTTTTGAAATAAACGTCTTACCTCTATTTACCAACTCCTTAACCCGCTTCCAAATTAAACAGTTTTTCTTTTACAACTTCCATATAGAGATTACTCACAGGAATTTGTATTTCGCCAATAAATAGATGCTTTCCTTTCAAAGCGGACACTAACTTTGTATTTACAATATAAGACCGATGGATTCGCAGAAAGGTAGGAGAAGGTAAGGTTTTCTCTACGGATTTTAGGCGTTGATGACTCATGATTTTCTCAGTAGCCGTATGAAAAACCACATATTCACTACTACTCTCGACATAAAGTATTTCTTCATATTTCAATTTATATAGGTCATATCCAGACTTAATAATAAGAGTATCTTTTGCGCTTTCGGGTGATTGAATGACTGTTTTTTGCTCAACCAACTGCTGAGGTGGATTTAAAATTTCAGGGGATAATATCGGTAGCCCTTCCATGAAAAGTGTCAAAAAATAAGTTACTAAGAAGGTTAACCCAAAAGTAAAATTTCCAAAAACAAAAGGAGGCGGTTGACTCGGACCTAATCGCTCTAATACTAAGTGAGGCGGTTCTTGAGTTAATCGCATCAGTAAATGAGCTAATCCTATTGATAGGATAATGGTTAGTACAGAAAATACTAAAAATGGAGAATACTTCTTTTTCTTAAAGAAATTGGGTATCGCATAATAAGTTATCCCTAAGATTAGTGCCACTTGGAGAATCCAAATAGGGCTATGTTCCAATAGTCTATTCAACCCATTTCCACGAGGTAAGAAAAATGCTAGCCATACCATTAGCCAAAAGATAGCTTGGAATAAGGGACGTTTGAATGGATTCATGCTCAAATTTAAATAAAAAATATACTAATACAATTAGAAAATCTTGTAAGGCTAAAAAATGCCGATTCTATCTGCTGAATAGGGCTAAGTTTTGGCTGAAAAATAAGCCTTATTCGCTGAAATTTGGTCTAACAGGTATTTTTTACAGGGTACAAGCATTTATTTTTTGCCTTAATCAGAATAGGTAAGATAATCTTCTCTTGCTTAATTTCTAATCAAAAATAATAAAAATGAAAAATGTATTAATTCTTTTTTGTCTGATGCTAAGTGGAATGCTACTACTACCCGCCTGTGGAGAAGAAGATAGTGGTTGTACAGAAATTACCTGGTATCAAGATGCGGATGGGGATGGTTTAGGCAATCCTAATGTTAGTCAATCTGCTTGTGAACAGCCGAGTGGTTATGTTACTAATAGCGATGATATAGATGATAGTGGTAGTAGTGCTTCTAGCTGTAATACGCCAGGGGAGGCAGCACAATCTACCAACGCAGAGATTGAAGCCATGCGGCAAGCAATGTTAACCTTTAGAAATTCGCTTTCTGAATCTTTGCTATCGGAGGCATCCTCTTGTTTGGACAATGAACGGTTTTATGTATGGCATAATACGCCTAACGAAAATGGAAATTCACGGGACGGTATTATTTACGGCGATCTTTCCGATGAACAATTGACCAGTTTCAAAACGATGTTACAATTGTTTTTGAGTGAAAGTGGCTATCAAAAAGTAGACGAAATAACTGTTTTGGCAGAGGGCTTATTAAATACGCGAAATGCTAGTGCTTGGAGTCCTGACTATTATTCGATTGATATGTTTGGCGACCCTGAAAATAGTGGTTCTTGGGGCTTTCAATTGGATGGACACCACTTGGCAATTAACTTCTTAGTACATGGGGATAATGTCTCTATTGTTCCTGCTTTTTTAGGCGGTGAACCTGCGGTTTCTTCTTTTAATGGAACGGACTTTGACATTTTTAAAGACGAAAGAGATTTAGGATTGATGCTTTTTAATGGACTAACGACTACTGAAGCCTCGGCTGCAGTTTCTACGGGGAGTCATACCATGGAAGTAGGACCAGCCAGTACACCTGGAGCGGTGGATGCTTATCGAGGGGAATATGATTATTCTGGCTTTAGGGTAGGCTTAAAGTATTCGGATATGTCGGAAGCAACCCAAGCCAATCTTGTTTTAGTGATGCAAGAATATGTGTATAATTTGAGTCCTACTTTTGCTGACCAATGGTGGGCAGATATAACGGCGAATATGGAAGACACTTATTTTGTTTGGATAAATGATGAGGATAACCCGACTACCACCTCTCCATTTTACTACAGAATTTACAATCCTTATGTATGGATAGAGTATAATGCCGAAAATGCACTTGGAGGCGGTGATGCAGATTATAATCATGTACATACCATCACCCGTATTCCGAATAATCCTGCTACTGATAATGGCGGTGATTATGGCATTTTTGCCTTATTGATTAATCAAAATGGGGTAAGAACACTTTATGAGCATTATGCCATGGCTGACCACCATAAAATGAGTGAGCTATTATTTGATTATACGGTAAATATTCCTTATAATCGTGGACATTATCATAGTCATGGGACAGGGTATCATCAACATTAAATTCGGTTAGGGGAGTATACAATTTAGTGAGATTCATATAGTTGAATTTCACTAAATTGTAACTCAGATGTTATTATAAGATAGAGCGTCAGATAAAAAGACGATAAATATCCGTGTTCCTTCATTAATCCGTGGTAGAAATTAAGACCACGGATTATTGAAGGGACACGGATGTCAGCTATTATCTAGATACAATATTGAAAAACGAATCATGAACGAAGGTCATTTAAAATATATTCGAGCCACTTTTAGGTTGGCCGAAGAAGCCAAAAAAAATGGCAATCATCCTTTTGGCGCTTTACTAATTGATGCTAAAGGAAATTTGCTTTTAACCGCTAAAAATACGGTCGTAACAGAACAAGACTGTACGGGACATGCGGAATTGAATCTGATGCGCCTCGCTTCGCAACAATATGACCGACATTTTCTAGCCAATTGTACCATCTATAGTAATGTAGAACCTTGTCCGATGTGTGCGAGTGCTATTTTTTGGGGGAATGTGCGACGAGTCGTTTATGGTTTAAGCGAAGCAAAACTATATAGCCTGTCTAACAAGGAGAATGAAGAAATGCTTGATTTACCTTGTAGAGACGTGTTTAAAAAAGGGAAGAAAGAGATGGAGGTGATTGGGCCTCTACTTGAAAAAGAAGCCATAAAAGTTCATTTAGGCTTTTGGAATTAACGCTGTTTGTATACATTGACTGTAACACAACTCTCTGAGTTGTGCAAGCTATAATCGCACAACTCAGAGAGTTGTGTTACAGCTGCCCATAAACTTTTAGAAACGACGAAAAATTAAATTCAACAATCCTACTAATATACAATCATGGGACAATACATCGTAAAATACCAACAAGAAAACCAAGCAATTTGGGCATTAAAAAAAGGAGGCCAAGTCGCGCCACTAAAAAAGCAACCGACTTCTTTGGGCGATTTAATCACCCAGCGAGACCAATATTTACAAGCGGATAATTTGGCTACAGATATGCTTTCTTTTGATAACTTAACCTTATTAGCGCCTATTTCCAAACCCGTCAAAGTCGTCTGCCAAGGCTTAAATTATGCGGAACATAGGGAAGAAGCTGCCTTGCAAGCTACTTCTAAAGGCAATGTGATGTTTGGCAAAGATGACAGTTCTATTACGGGGGCAAATAGTCCAATCGTTCTAAACTATTACTTAAATCAAAACTTTAAATCATGAAATACCTTAAATATGGTCTTGGATTAATCACCCTATTGGGGGTGTTATTTATCGCTAAAGGATTCCTTACCCCAAGTATTACTTATAGTAGTGAAATTGTGGTGGACAAACCAATGAAGGAAGCTTGGGCGGTTATGAACGATGAAAGCAAAACGGCTCAATGGTTAAAAGGCATCAAAAAGCAGGAACATATAAGTGGCGAAAAAGGAGCTGTTGGTGCGGTGACTAAATACACTTTTGAGGAAAATGGAGAAGAATCTATCGTGATGGAAACCATTAAAGCGCTTCGTCCTAATGAACATATTGCGATGGACTTTGTCATGGAAGGGGTGATGGAAATGGATTACAAAATGGATTCTAGTGTAAAAGATGGGAAAACACATATTAAATCATCCACTATTACTAAAGGCACGGGTATGTTTATGCGATCTATGGTTTCCTTTATGACGAATGCTATGCAAGCGCAAGAAGATGAAAATATGAATAATTTGAAGCAATTAATTGAGGCCAATACGACTGATTATTTTCGGGCATCTGTGGAAGAAACGGTGGAACAAGCGCAGGAATAATGCTGGGAATTATTTTTGTGTGGCAATCAAAAAGTCTTTAAACCTTGGGGGGTTCCTTTACATGGAAGGATAAAGCGGTTCTATT
>CALFWI010000184.1 GCA_937928615.1 uncultured Saprospiraceae bacterium
AATCCTGCTTGGTCTGCTAATTCTGCCAATGCCAAGGCGGACAATGGGGTTAATTCTGAAGGTTTAATCACCACGGTACAACCTGCCGCCAAAGCTGGAGCAACTTTTCGAGTAATCATAGCATTGGGAAAATTCCAAGGCGTAATGGCTGCTACAACACCAATAGGCTGCTTGATAACCGTAATGCGTTTGTCTCTCCCATGCCCAGGAATAACATCCCCATAAATTCTTCTAGCTTCCTCTGCAAACCATTCCACAAAACTTGCCCCATATCGGATTTCTCCCTTAGCCTCTGCTAAAGGTTTCCCTTGTTCGATGGTTAAAATTTTGGCTAAATCATCAATGTTGTCCAATTGTAATTCGTACCATCTTCTTAAAATTTGTCCGCGTTCTCCTGCGGAATAGTTTTTCCAAACTTGAAAAGCAGCATAGGCCGCATCAATGGCGGCTACACATTCCGCTTTTCGCATATCGGGAACGGTGCCAATGGTTTCTTTGCTATAAGGATTATTAACGGTTAGTGTTTTACCTGAATCGGCAGCTTTCCATTCGCCATTAATGTAGCATTGGGTCTTATATAAGGCTTGATTCTTTAGTGCTATCATTGAGATAAATGAGTAAATCCCGATGCATCGGGACAAGTTGAGTAAATGAATAGATGAGTAAATTAGGTGCTTGCGAGAAACATTTAATCATTTTCTCTTGTGCTCACCTATCCGCCTAACAACAGTTGGGCAGGTTTACTCATTTTAATTTAGCGAATGGCGTTTTTAGTCAGGTCTTGCCCTTTGATTAATTCCTTAATTTCGGTAGATACAATTATTTTTTTAGCCTTTACCTCCTCTTTTAAATAATTTTCCAGCAAATCCATACCAATTTGTGAAAAGTTGGCCAAGGTCTCTTTACTTCTTCCTTCTCTCAAAGAAAACAGTAAATTAACCATTTTATAATCGGGATTGCCGTCAATAATATAAAAGGTATCGGCAACAACCAATCGGCATTTCATGCCCAGTTTAGGCGCATGTCCTGTTGCAACTAATTGCTGGCAAAGCGCTTTAAAAAAGCCTTGAAAATCCATTTTTACATTGGCGGTACATTCGAGCTTGATGTGTGGCATACTTTGGAAATGAGTAAATGATTGAATGAATAAATGAGTAAATTGGGCTAGGCGACATCTTCATATCCTGCAACAATCGGATTCGACTTAATATCAGAATTTCTGACCTCGACGCCTTTAAAAGTAGAACCGTGTTCAAACCAAGACTTAGGTGCAGGTGCGCCCCAAAGTGTCTGCCGGCGTGGGTCTCTTAAATCCCAACTTAGCGGTTCCCAGTCATTGTCTATCGTTAAATAATCACAAGTAAAGGGTTCTATACGGTGACCATCAGGGTCTAAGATGTATAAGAAAAAAGCATTCGAAATACCATGACGACCAGGGCCTCTTTCGATATTTTCTACATACCCCTCAGATGCCATAACATCTAAAAGATGGATAATGTTATTGACACTTGCTGTCCAAATGCCTGTATGGTGCAATCTTGGCCCTCGGCCGTTCGTCAAGGCCATATCATGTACATTTCCTTTTCGATGTGTCCACGCTGCCCACATGTCTCCTTTTTCTGTTAAGGTATATTCCGTTAAACGGAAACCTAATTGTTCAATCATAAACTCATACGTTGTTTGACAATTAGGCGTAAAACAATTGATGTGGTCAAATCGAAGCGGTGCTAATCCTTTGTAATGGATATAATCTCGCATTAACGTCGGCACTCTAGTCTGCTTTGCATGAAATTCCATTGGCAAACCGAGTGGTGTACTGACGGCTAAAGTTCTTGCTTCTCCATGTCGTTTCACCCACTTCGCTGGTAAATTTAAGCTTTTAAAATGCAATTCCAAAGCATCCAAATCTTTATCAAATCCTACTTTGAATCCTAGTGCTAATACCTCTGCTTTTTCTCCTTGTTGCAACACATAGCAATGATGGTTTCTTTCTTCTAAGCCTCTTAGATAAATGGTATCTTTTGTTCTTTCTGTTTCTATAAAGCCCATAATATCGACATAGAATCTGCGAGAAGCATCCAAATCTTTTACGGTACAATGTACGTGACTACATCGTTGAATATTGAAAGGTAAATTGAAGTTATGTGGTTTTAGTGCCATGATAAATGAGTAAATCCCAATGAATCGGGACAAGTTGAGTGAATTAGTAAATAATTCAAGTTGCGGGCAATTGTTGTATTGCTATATTGTTTTATGGTTAGGGTACTGGATAGTCCTTAATTTGAAAATTTTTACTTCCATTAGCAATATAACCATAGAACAATACAAGCATTTCAGTTTCTCCGCAACTTGGGTTAAATAGTTGAATGAATAAATCCCGATGAATTGGGACAAGTTGATAAAATGAGTAGCTGAGTAAATGTGGGGTGAACGACCAACATTTATTCATTGACTTATTTTAGCATCTACTCATTTTAAGCGCCAAGTTTAGGAATAGGGTGGTCGCCCAATGCGACAGAAATATTCTTCGTTTCCATATAAAAATCGAAACTATACTCTCCACCGTCTCGACCAATGCCACTATATTTTACACCGCCAAAAGGGGTGGGTAAATGCCGCACATTTTGAGAGTTAATCCAAACCATTCCAGCCTCTACGTTGAGTGCCATTCGATGCCCTCTTGCACTGTCTTTTGTCCAGACATAAGCCGTTAATCCATACTTAACTGAATTGGCAATTTCAACGGCCTCTTCTTCCGTATCAAAAGGGATAACCGTTAAGAATGGCCCGAAAACTTCTTCTTGGGAAATACGCATATCTTTATGGGCATCCACAAATAAAGTTGGATTTACATAACAGCCTTTTCTATCAGGTTTTCCACCGCCGACGGCTAATGTTGCGCCATCTTTTTGACCAATTTCTCCATAACTAATCACCTTATTTTGGTGCGATGCATGAATCATTGGACCAATTTCTGTGTCAGGGTCTAAAGGGTCACCCACTTTAATGTTTGCAACTCTCTTGATAAGTTTTTCGACAACCTCCTTATAAATAGACCGCTGCAACAACAAGCGACTACCAGAAGTACATCTTTCGCCGTTCAGACTATATTTCATAAAAATCGCTGCATCTGTTGCTCTTTCTACATCTGCATCGTCAAAAATAATCGTTGGATTTTGCCCTCCTAATTCTAAATGCACCCGCTTTAAAGTTGGCGCACCTTGTTGCATAATCCTACTACCTGTCGAGGTTTCCCCAATGAAGGCAATGGCTTTAATCGCCCCGTGTTCGGTTAATGCTTTTCCTGCGGTTTCTCCAAATCCATGCACCATATTCCAAACGCCTTTTGGTAAGCCTGCCTCATGTGCCAAGCGACACAACAAAGTCGCACTAGCTGGACTGAGTTCTGCTGGTTTATGAACGACAGTACAACCCGCTGCCAAGGCAGGAGCGATTTTCCATGTCGCCAACATAAAAGGCGCATTCCACGGCGTAATTATTCCGACAGGACCAATGGGCTGGCGAACGGTAAAGTTTAGATGATTGGTGTCAGGAGTAGATAAACCATTCGGTGCATCAATTGCCTTATCGGCAAAATATTTGAAGTTAGCTGCTCCCCTAATTGCTGCTTTTTTCATAAAGCGAATCGGTTGCCCTGTATCATAACTTTCTAAGACCGCAATTTCTTCCGCATGTGCTTCGATTTTATCCGCAATTGCGTACAAGACATTTCTTCGCTCTTTATGGGGCATTTTTCGCCAAGTCTTAAAAGCGGCAGCGGCAGCTTTAGCAGCGACATCGATATCCGCAGCATCAGATTTTGCAACATGGCCAATAAATGCTCCGTCAACGGGAGAGTGATTGTCAAAAATAGCACCCGACTGAGCAGGCACAGACTTACCATTAATTATGTTTTGAAAACCGTCTTTTTGTAATTGAGGTAATATCTTAGATAGAATTGCTTTATTTTTTTTATACATACTTAGTCGAATGAATGAATAAATTAGAAAATCCTGATGCATCGGGACAAGTTGAGTAAATGGAGCACTAGTAGAAACATTTAATCATTGTGCAGCTTTCCTACTTGTTTGAGGTAGCATTGGTTGGCACAAAGATAGGGCAAGTATTTAGTTCTTTAATTATACTATTTGTAGGTAAGTATTGTATTTTTTGTATTTTTTAATTTTTCTCCTTTTTAATAGTTTTATATTTACTTTTGAAATGAGTAAATGTTATTCAATATTGTAAACAATTACTCATTTTATCATTTACTCAACTTGTCCCGATGCATCGGGCATTTACTCATTTCCACAGTATGACGACCTTAACAAAAGCCCAAATTCAAGCGCAAGCGCAAAGACATCATCAAGCAGAACAGGAAAGACAACAAATCAAACCTGTTACAGTAGCGCATCCAAACATGACCATAGCGGATGCTTATGCTATTCAAAGTGCATGGAAAGCCATTAAATTAAAAGAAGGAAGAACGATTATCGGACATAAAATTGGCTTGACTTCGAGGGTGATGCAAAGAGCGATGAATATTGGCGAATCTGACTTTGGTTTTTTATTAGATGATATGGTTTTTGGGGATGGTAGCACGATTAATACTTCGGATTTTTTAGACCCAAGAATTGAAGTAGAACTAGCCTTTATTTTAAAAAAGGATTTAAGTGGCCCAAATGTCACCCTTTTTGATGTGTTAAATGCTACCGACTACGTTGTCCCTGCTTTGGAATTAATTGCTGCTCGCTCTTTTAGATTAGACCCTGAAACGGGCTATAAAAGAACCGTAAAAGATACCATTTCTGATAATGCTGCAAATGGCGGAATCATTATGGGCGGGCGTCCTATGCGACCTGATGCGATTGATTTAAGATGGGTTGGGGCATTGCTTTACAAAAATGGGGTCATTGAAGAATCGGGCGTTGCGGCTGCGGTCTTGAATCATCCTGCTAATGGCATTGCTTGGCTGGCAAAAAAATATGCTAATTTTGGTTTAACGCTAAAAGCAGGAGAAGTCATTTTAGCGGGCTCTTTTACTAGCCCCATAAAAGTGAAAAGTGGGGATACCATTCATGCGGATTTTAAGGAGATGGGGAGTATTACTTGTTTTTTTGGATAAAAAATGAGTAATGCTCAGTTTTTTGCACTAAACCCCATTTACTCATTTTATCAACTTGTCCCGATTAATCGGGATTTATTCATTTTAAAGTATGAAAATCAGACAAAACACTTTCAAAGAAAACTTACTAAAAGGCAAAAAACAATACGGCATCTGGAACGGCATTCCAGACAGCTATGCCGCAGAAATGTGTGCAGGGGCAGGCTTTGATTGGGTCTGTATCGATGGAGAACATGCTCCTTTTGATTTGCGAACGATGTTGCACAATATGCAAGCTATTCAATCATACAACGTACCTGCGATTGTAAGAATTCCTGCCGTTGACCCTGTATTGATAAAACAATTGCTAGATGCAGGCGCACAAAACATTTTAATTCCGATGATTGAAACCGCCGACCAAGCGGAATTAGTGGCTAAAGCAATGGTCTATCCACCAGAAGGTATACGGGGAGTCGGAACGGCCTTGGCTAGAGCGGCACAATGGAATCGAGTCCATGATTATTTTAAATTGGCAAATGACCAGATGTGTTGTATTGGACAAATAGAATCCATTAAAGCAGTAGACAATTTAGCCGAAATATTACAAGTAAAAGGTTTAGATGTGTGCTTTATAGGACCAGCAGATTTAGGCGCCACTATGGGATATTTAGGTCAACCTAGTCACCCTGAGGTGGTAAAATTAGTAAAGGAGTGTATTAAAAAAATTGTCAAAGCGGGCAAAATTGCTGGTTTTTTAACAGGTGCTAAGGAGTTGATTCAAGTCTATTCCGATGCTGGTGCTTCGATGTGTGGCGTTGGTTTAGACACGCTTATTTTGGCAAAAGGGACTAAAAATTTGGCAACATCTTACAAAAAAGAATTGGCAGGCAATCAGTCGAATACGCAGTATTGACATGTACCTATCATATAAGTAATCGGGCCTAATTGTTGTATTGTATTGTAGCTCTGGTAATAAATAATGCATATTTCTTTGTTCTGAGATATGCCAAATCTCAAAGATTTGGCATATCTGGATTGTCAAAAATTAATGCTAGAGCTATTGTTAACTTAAGACATTGCCAAACAACAATATAACTAGAAAAGAATTTAACAATTATTACCAGAACAATTTTGTCCAAGTACTTACTTACCCTTATACTCCGTAGGCGTCTTCCCAACCCCTTTCTTAAATCGTCGACAAAAATAAGCCAAGTTTTTAAACCCTAATCTATCAGAAATTTCTTTTAAGGATAGCGTAGTGTAGGTTAATAATCGTTTAGCCTCGGTGAGGATTCTTTCATTGACCAATTGTTTGGCAGTTTTACCTGTTTTCTCTTGACAAATAATAGATAGGTGCCGTTTCGTTACGCCTACTTTTGGCGCGTAATAATCTAGCGAATGTTGATGTTTATAGTGGGCTTCTAATAAGTTGATAAATTGAATATATTGATTTTGTTGGTAATCTTGTGTTTCTATTTGAGCGTTGCTATAGCGGTGCATTAATATCAATAAAGGATATAATAAATGTTGGATGAGACTTAAATCTATGACTTTGGTAGACTGTATCTTATATTCGGCTAACATTCGTTCCAATAATACTTGGACGAATGCATTATCCGATGCCTCCACGGTTAAGTCCTGATGTTGGCTAATTTGATGTAAAATAGTATAGTAGTATCCTTCTTTGGCAGATAAGACAGCGGGTAAAATATTATCTTTAAAACGGATTAGATAGCCCTCGATTTCTTTGGCAAATAGAAACTGATGGACCTGTCCTTTTGAAATAATATGAAAAGTATTTGCGCTTAAATTATAGGTGATGCCGTCAATTTCATGTTTCCCTTCGCCATTTTGAATATATAAGAATTCATAAAAACTATGTCGGTGCGGATGCTCATCAATGGAGGCCGCATCAAAATTTTTTCGTATTTTCCTGATTGAAAACGCCTGTTCGTTGTACTGATAAGGGATAGCTTGTTTATTCCGCATAAGTAAAAGTGAATAAATAGAAACTGTAAGGTAGGGTTAAACCAGAGAAAAGACAAAAAAG
>CALFWI010000185.1 GCA_937928615.1 uncultured Saprospiraceae bacterium
CAATAATAATGCAGATTTTGCCATCAATTATGAAGTTTATTTGCCTAAGACGGTTGAGCTAGACATTCAGAATCGACATGGCAATACTTATATTTCTGAAATGTCAGGAAATGCCGAGATAGACATTGCACATGGGAATATTACCGCAGATGGTTTCACAGGGTCTTTAGACTTTGAGATGGCACACGGAAATGGTACCGTTGTGATGGCGAACAACTTAGATGCAGATATTAGCCATAGCAATATTCGATTTAAAAAATTGGGAAATGTACAACTAGAAACGGCACATTGTCAAATCGATTTAGGCGATGCTAAAAAAATAAGATTAGACTCTAGACATACTAATTTTGAAATGGGAAATATTGAGGAATTAAGAGCCGATAGTAGGCATGACCATTTTGAAATAGATGCGGTTAAATCTGTTTTTTCAGAATCCCAGCATAGTACTTATGAGATAGATAAATTATCTGTCACCGCAGACTTTGATTGTCAACATGGAGGCGCTTATATTGATTATCTAGAAAAAGGATTTGACGAAGTAACGCTAGAAGGTTCTCATGCTGGTTTTAAAATCAGAATGGATGAAGCGACTGCTTTTAAGCTAGACGCTTATGCTTCTCATGCTGGTATCCGCTACCCTATGGACATGGATATTTCTTATGAAAAAGATAAGAATAATGCGCATGAAGTTAAAGGAAAAAGAGGCGGAAGTGGCAATGCTGGCGAAATTCGAGCTAGACTCTCCCATGGAGGTTTGAGAATACGTTAAGACTTTGAAAATGAAGCGATTCGTTTGTCTATAAAATGAGGTCGTTCGTAGAATCTAGTTTAAGAAAGCGTTAAAATCATCTTATATTTGAACTATCGCTTAAGAAACCACCGACACCAAATAAGATAGTTACCAATTAAGGAATCACTTTTTTAGTGAAAAGTTTTTTCATACTAATCCGACTGAAAGTTTTTATGAGGCCGTTCCAATGGGAACGGCTTTTTTTATACAGGATGACAGGATTATGTTGATTTACAGGATGAACGAGCGACCCCGCAGGGTGAATGTCCAGTGGACATTCAAGCGAGAGAACCGCAAAGCGGATGGGATAGCAAGTTATTCAAGCGAGAGAACCGCAAAGCGGATGGGCTGACAAGTTATTCAAGCGAGAGAACCGCAAAGCGGATGGGATGACAAGTTATTCAAGCGAGAGAACCGCAAAGCGGATGGGATAGCAAGTTATCCAAGCGAAAAAATCACAAAGCGGATGAGATAGCAATCAATACTTCACAAAATCAGTTGAATAATAACTAACATCCGTGTTCCTTCACTAATCCGTGGTAGAAATTAATACCACGAATTATTGAAGGAACACAAATAATTAACTTGTCTACATGAATCAATATTTAATCTGACGGTCTATGCTTTCTCATAAAATCCCATTCTCCAATAAAAATTTAGGCAAAAACAATTTCCTCCACTAAACAGTTAGTATCTTTGTCTAAATCGTCCTTCAGGACGAATATACTAATGCACTAATAATTCAAAATGCTGCAAACCAATCAACTTCAATTTTCTTATACGGGCGCACAAACAATGACCTTTCCCGATTTTACTTGTAAAAAGGGAGAACAATGGCTACTGTTAGGGCAATCAGGAAGCGGTAAAACAACGCTACTTCACTTATTAGGCGGTTTATTATCACCAACTAAGGGCGAAGTAAAAGTTGGCGACACCTCCTTGAAATCGTTGTCTACGGCTGCCTTAGATAAATTTAGAGGGAAACGTATTGGCATTATTTTTCAAAAAGCGCATTTTGTTCGGTCTTTGACCGTCCAAGAAAATTTAGTTTTAGCACAGCAATTAGCAGGAGTGACCATAGATAAAGCTAGAATTGCAGACTTACTAAATCGATTGAATGTAGGACACAAACTACATGCTAAAACGAATGAACTAAGTCAAGGCGAACAACAACGAGTAGCCATTGCTAGAGCGATTGTCAACCAACCAGAAGTTATTTTAGCGGATGAACCAACGTCTGCTTTAGATGACGAAAACTGTGAGGAAGTCATTCAATTATTGGAAGAACAAGCAGCAGCAGTTGGGGCAACCTTATTGGTCGTGACACATGATGGGCGATTGAAGGAACGATTTGAGAAGCAGATTGTAATTGAATGAGGAGTTATAAGTGGTGAGTGAAGAATTTATACATTGCTTAACACACCATAAAATATTTCAGAAACGGCTACTTTTCAACCTGCCCGACTAGCCCTCAGGCTAACGAGTTTTACATTTTTAATTTTCAATTTTAGATTTAAACTACATGAATCTTTTTAAATTAAGCTGGAAAAATCTTATCAACAACCCTTTATCCATGACGCTAAGTCTGGTACTATTTGCGTTAGGGGTAGGGTTGATTTCACTATTATTGCTTTTAAATAAGCAATTAGAAGACCAGTTTGAAAAAAACTTGGCAGGGATTAATTTAGTAGTAGGCGCAAAAGGAAGTCCGCTTCAATTGATTCTATCCAGTATGTACCATATAGATTCGCCGACAGGTAATATTTCAATTAAGAGTGCAAAGGGTTTGATGAATCCTAAGCATCCACTGATTGACCAAGCAATTCCTTTATCTATGGGAGACAGTCATCAAGGCTATAGAATTATTGGTAGCACTTATGATTTATTTGGCTTGTATAATGGAGAGATTGGGCAAGGTAAATTATGGGCCAAAGATATGGAAGTGACCATTGGAGCGACCGTTGCAGATAAATTAGGTTTAGGCTTAGGGGATGGTTTTTACAGTTCTCACGGTTTAATCATAGATGACAATTTGGTACATGATGATGCACCTCAATTTAAAGTAGCAGGCATTTTTAAGCCTACAGGTTCGGTTTTAGACCAATTAATCTTGACCAATACCCAAAGTATTTGGAAAGTACACGATTCTCACGAGCATGAAGAAGGCGAAAGTGGGGATAATCAGGACGACCACGAAGGACATGACCATAGCGACCATGATGACCATGACCATGCTAGTCATGAGGGGCACGACCATGAAGGACATGATCATGATGACCACGTAGCAGAAAATACGGTTAAAATTGCGCCAACAAATGCTTTTTTATTAGAAAACGCAGACCAAAGCATTACGGCCTTATTAATCAAATTTAAGTCTAATAATTACCGAACGCTAAACATGCAGCGGAATATCAATGAAAATACGGATATGCAAGCCGCTACTCCAGCATTTGAAATTAATCGTTTGTATTCCATAATGGGTACTGGAACAGATGCTTTACAGATGCTCGCTTATGTCATTGTCTTTGTATCGGGGCTAAGTATTTTTATTTCGCTTTTTTCTTCATTAAGAGAGCGAAAATATGAATTATCTTTAATGCGAGTAATGGGCGCCTCTCCGACTAAGATATTTACCTTAATCGTTTTAGAAGGATTAATTTTAGCTATTCTAGGTTATTTAATTGGTATTGCCCTAAGTCATATTGGTATGGAAATTTTGGCTAAATATATGTCTGATGCCTATCGTTATTCTTTCTCTGGTGCTTTATTTTTAAAAGAGGAAATCTATTTATTATTTGGTGCTTTGGGCATTGGGTTTATTGCTGCTATCATTCCAGCTATACAAGCAAAAAATACAGATATTTCAC
>CALFWI010000186.1 GCA_937928615.1 uncultured Saprospiraceae bacterium
ATCGAGGTCTTTCAGGCAGCCGCCTAAAGCACGAATGGGGGAAGGATAATCATTGATACCGACTAAAAGGGCTAGAGTTTTTTGCATTTGCTACTATTTTGACCTTAAAGGTAAGCGGTATTCTGGAATACTACCTAGATTTTTAAATCAAAAACTAGCATTTTTAAATAATCGAAGGGAACTAATTGCTAAATCCATTTGTAATGTAGGCAGTATTAAAAAAAACGAGTCATGTAATTATTATCTACATATCCCTTTCCTTTTCATTGCTGCCTAGCAGCACTATTCTTTTTATTCTAAAAATCAACATCATGAGCCTGTCTCGTAAATACGGCAGGACTTTTCATTATCCTTTTTCTCCTGGCACTACTAATGATGATAGAATCAATCATCAATACTGGGACAATATCACTGCTATTGATAAAATAGTCCACACAGAAAAATTGGATGGTGAAAATACCTGTCTTAATCAATATGGCGTGTTTGCTCGTTCGCATGCCGCCCCGACTATACATCCTTGGGCCAATTATCTAAAAGAACGTTGGCATTTAATTAAATATGACTTGGGCGATTTAGAAATATTTGGAGAGAATTTATATGCCATTCACTCTATTCGATATGATAATTTAGCGCATCATTTTTATGTTTTTGGTATTCGCGTGTTAGACCAATGGTTATCCTGGGAAGAAGTCCAATTTTATGCGGCTTTATTAGATTTCCCAACGGTTCCTGAATTAAAGATAGTCGCACCGCTTACGCAAAAGGTTTTTGAAAAAACAGCTTTAGCGATTGTCCAACAACCCAGTAGTTTTGATTCGGTGGATGTGCATACCCAAGCACCTTGTCGAATGGAAGGTATTGTCAGCAGGAATATTGCCGCTTATACCGTCAATAATTTTCAAAAAAATGTCTTTAAATATGTGCGTAAAGATCATGTCAAAACGGATGAACATTGGACACGGAATTGGAAACGAGCGCCTTTGAAATGGGAGAAACGGTCCTAGTACAGGGGAGCTTCAGTTCCCCGTATTTCTTGACTTGGAGCTAGACCTTGGAGCGTCTTCAAGACCTCCAAGTGTCTATTTGCAATAATATAATGGTCTTTCCCCTTGGAAATGAATTTCCAAGCTACGGTGAGTAACATCAATCACTCGTCATTTTAAATTTGGTCGAATACCAGCCTTAAATTTCAAACAATAAACAAAGCGATTATAGAAAACAACCGCCTTGTTCTAAAATAATAAAATCATGTGGCAAATCATAACTACCACAAAATGGGAAACCATTAGAAATACCTTTTCTTGGATAAGAGATATGGAAGGTGTCCCGCAAAGTCCCATCTATCATGCAGAAGGAGACGTCGCTATTCATACCAAAATGGTCCTGCATGCCTTATTGGATTTACCCGAATATCTGGCACTGAATGCGCAAGACCAACAAATTTTATTGGCGACTGCCTTATTACATGACGTGGAAAAACGGTCTTGTACAAAAACAGCGCTAGATGGGCGAATTACGTCAAAAGGGCATGCTAAAAAAGGCGCAAATACGGCTAGGACTATCTTATACAAAGACATCAAAACGCCTTTTAACATCAGAGCATCTATCTCTAAATTAGTCCGTTATCATGGGCTACCTTTGTGGATTTTTGAAAAACCTAACCCTGAAAAGGCCTTATTACAAGCTAGTTTGGAAGTCAACCTGATGCACTTAGCCATCTTCTCCAAAGCGGATATTTTAGGAAGAATTTGTGCAGACCAAGCCGAGATGTTGTACAAAATAGAATTATTCAAAGCATTTTGTCAGGAACAAAATTGTTATGGACAGCCCTACCCTTTTGCCAGCGATTTAGCTCGCTTTACTTATTTTCAAAAAGAAAATAGTTCCCCTAATTATGTGCCTTTTGAAAACGAAAAATGGGAAGTCGTGATGCTTTGTGGTTTGCCAGGCACGGGGAAGGATAGATATATCCAAAAGCAGTATAAGGATTGGCCAATCGTTTCCTTAGACGATATTCGACGAGCGCATAAAATTTCACCAAAAAATACCAAAGCAAATGGTAAAGTCCTACAAATAGCCAAAGAGATGATGAAAGGGCATCTGCGACAACAACAACCTTTTGTTTTTAATGCGACGAATATCATTCAGCAATTAAGAAGTCAATGGATTGACTTATTTACCACTTATGGCGCTAGCGTTAAAATAATCTATTTAGAAGTGCCTTACGAGCAGCTAATGCGACAAAATCAAAACCGAGTGCATATCGTTCCGACAAAAGTGATGGAAAGAATGATTCAAAAACTGGAAGTTCCTAGTGCGATAGAAGCAGAAACAGTAGTCTATTTGACAGTAGATTGATAAAAATAATCTATAATCATATAATTTATCTTAATATTAAAGTTAATTTTGCTATTTCATTAAAACACTCAGCATGCACGCATCCACTTTTTCGACTATTTTTTTTGTGCTTCTTCTTATCATCGTCCTATTTATCGCATGCTCTAAGAAAACAACTCCTGCTACAACTCCCCCAATAGAAACATCAATTAGTCCAACAGATAAAGTTGAACAATTGGGAAAAGCGCTTTTTAAACAAGATTTTTCCTTGGACTATAATAAAGATAAAACGGTTGTCTGTATTTCAAAGGCTATTAAAACAAGGCCCAATGACATCTTTTCTACTTTCTCTTTTGTACTTTATCAAGTTGAATCGGAAGAAACTTTATTTAAAGAAGCCATGCCAAAAGCCACAGGAAAATGGTTGAATAATAAAGAATTTCAAGTGACGACTGTACCGGGAAGAATGTCAGGTCGAGCTGCCAATATTGCTAAAAACGGATACATTTATCATGTAATTACCAAAACAAAAAGACAAATAAAGTAAGGGGATATGCAACGTAGCCTCGTCTTTAGTAGATATATTAAAAAACTTATCAATTTTAACCAAAACCCAACCTATGATTGATCGCTCTAGACTTATATTATTGACTATTTTAATTGCCCTAATTGGCTTGATAACTGCTTGTCAGCAGGAATCTCAGCAGTTACCTGTAAAAAAACTAACCAATAACATTTGGCATAAAAAAAATAAAAAACAACAAGCATTGCGTTATGAAGGACCGCATAACTTTTTTGAATATCATCACCGTATCCGAACAAGAAGTGGTGATGTGAGTCCAAGATATACGACCAATTATAAGCAAGCGGCTTTGCAAAAGGCATTGCGACAGCGCAAAACAAATGGGGTAGCTCGAAATGAACCACTAGACTGGCAGGAACGCGGCCCAGGAAATGTTGGCGGACGAACAAGAGGTATCTTAGTAGACCCAAGAGACGACACTCATTTAACTTGGTTGGTTGGTTCTGCTGGTGGTGGTATCTGGAAAACAACAGATGGCGGCCAAAATTTTGAATTAAAGACGGAAGAATTACCCAATATGTCTACTACTACCCTAGCCGCAAGTGAAGTAGACCCATTGATTATTTATGCGGGAACGGGAGAAGGATTTGATGGACAAATGATTAAAGGAGATGGTATTTATAAAAGTACAGATGGAGGCGAAAATTGGGCTTTAATCCCTTCTACAGGAAATAATCCACAATTTGACAACGTGTTACGGCTAGTCGTTGACCCTGCCGACCCTAATATTGTATTAGCCGCTACTCGAAAAGGCTTTAATGTGGCTGCGGATGAATCAGGCAATCCTGTTACGAATGGCTATATTATGAAAAGTATAGATGGAGGGAATAGTTGGAATACCGTATATACGATAGAAGGCGACCCCAGATTCACTTTCGATCCATCGGTGCAACAAATTGTAGCGGATCCTACCGATTTCAATATTCTTTATGCTACCGTGAGAAATACGGGCATTTTAAAATCTAGAGATAAAGGCGAAACTTGGTCTACTGTATTTAGTGTCAATGCCAATTTATCAGGATATGGTCGGATGGAATTGGCCGTTTCTCCTGTCAATCCAAATGTATTACATTTTGGAACAGAAGGAAATGGAACTGCTAATTTAGTCCGTTCTTCGGACGGTGGCGCAAATTGGAGTGAAGTAAGTGGTGATTTTGGTAACTGGTTAGGTGGACAAGGTTGGTATGATAATACCATTGCAGGTCACCCTTATGATGAAAACACGGTTTTAGTAGCAGGTTCAGGACCAATGTTATCTATTACTTCTTCTGGTGATTCCGTGGGCGTAACCATTTTAGGAGAAACCATTAATGACACCCGATTCATTAATTTATACAATCCATTTGGTGATTCTGTAGTGATCACAGTAGTTGACTTTATAGAAGATTTTCTAGGAGAACCAGCCCCAGCAGCACAAGAACAATTAGTACCACTAGAAATTCGCTTTGGTCCAGGGAAAACACAAAAAGCACATCGCCATATTGTAGGTGATGATTTTGACAATACTTATGTAGATTATGTCGAAGTCCCTTTTCAAGTTTGGGATGTTTTAGCGGATAGACAAATTATGGTTTCTTTTTCGGATGAAGATAATAATGGCGAATGGTCTATTAATCCAGTTGGAGCAAATTTACCTATTGAAAATTCACTAGAATTTCTAGTGTTTCATAATATCGATTATGATGCCAATCAGCCTTCCAGTGAATTAAATGGCATTCTAAATAAAGGATATTATGTGGCGTTTGCAGGTACTTTTGAAGGGGCAGAACTAGGTACTCAAGCTTTACCGGAAGCTACTATTTCAATTAGAACCGTGATTAAAACGAGTGTAGGCTCTACCTTTTTCCCTGTGGCAGATGGCTATGGACAGTATCCTGGTTTAGGCGTTTCTACCAAAGGGGTTCATGTTGACCATCATAATATTATCCTCATTCCCGTTGATTCTACAACTGGTACTTTTTATATTTTAAATGCTAATGATGGAGGACTCGCCTTTTCTCAAGATAATGGCGCAACTTTTACCCAAACAGGTGATACTTTTAAAGAAGGGTTTGAAGAAGGAAATCCAATTTCTTATCCTACGACTTTAGGCTATAATACTTCTCAGTTTTATGGCGTAGATAAAATGAATGGCGAAGACCGATATATTGGTGGCACCCAAGATAATGGTAGTTGGGTATCCCCAACTGATGCAGGCATCAGAAGTGAATGGGCATCTGCCCCAAGTGGAGATGGTTTTGAAGCAGCATGGACTTATGGCAATCCTGATTTATTATTAGAATCTTCTCAGTTTAATAATGTTTTCCGAAGTGATGACAGAGGAGCAACTTGGAATAGTGTGAATATGCCAGGAAATGGTCCTTTTGTCACTAGAATCGAGGCCTCTAAACAAGACCCAGATTTAGTATTTGGTATTAGTTCTTTAGGGGTTTTAAAATCTACTGATTTCGGTTTGAGTTGGACGCCTGCTGAAATGCCTGACGACTGGCAATTTAATGGCAATCCAGTAGCAGTATCAGAGGCTTCTCCAAGAATTGTCTGGAACGGCGGTGTCTTTGATGAAAATGTTGGTATGGTCGTTTCTACTGATGGAGGAGATTCTTTTCAGTCAACCAACGGTTATACGCAAGCAACCTTAGGGTCTATTTCAGGTATTGGTACGCATCCACTTAATAAAAATAAAGCCTATGCACTTTTTTCTATTGCTGATGGGCCTAAAGTATTGGCGACAGATGATTTAGGAGCAACGTGGACAGACCTTTCTGGTTTTGGTATGAATCAACCAGAAAGTAATAATGGCTTTCCTGATGTAGCGACTTTTTCTTTATTAGTGATGCCTTTTGATACCAATCAAATTTGGGTTGGTACAGAGGTTGGCTTATTTGAATCCTTAGATGGTGGTGCAAGTTGGAATTATGCAGATAATGGTTTGCCGCCTGTGATGATTTATGAAATGAAAATTGTGAATGATGAAGTGGTATTGGCTACTCATGGTCGAGGTATTTGGTCCGTTAGTTTGCCTCAATTAACAGGTTACGAGCCCTTACCTGCTTTGATTGCCCCACAAGTAAATATCACAGGAAGTGGATTGAATGGACAAATTGCAGGAGCAGCCAATCTTCGAGCGGCTTATGATTCTACGATTTTAGAAGTTTTCCTTCCATCTGATGCTGAACCTATTTTAATTGAAAGAACCGTCCTAGCAGGGAATACAGAAAGAATCAGTGCGCCTTTTGAATTCCAAGCTAACTTAACGACCGATACCATCATATCCGCAATTGTTCAATTAACCGCTTATAAAGACGGAGAAACATTGACTAGTCGGAGTAATGCGTTAGTTTATGATGTAGACGAAGAAGCAGTAGTGACTTATAGCGATGATTTTGATAGTGGCAATAGCGATTTTGCTCGACTTGGCTTTAATATTTACCAAGCAGAGGGTTTTGAGAATCAAGCCTTGCATTCACCGCACCCTTACCCTGGGAATAACCAAGAATTTATTGCCGTTTTCCAAAAACCAATTATGGTAGAGGAAGCAACCAGTTTGTTGACTTTTGATGAAGTGGTGCTAGTAGAAATTGGTGATTCAGATGATTTTGACAACCCTGAATTTTATGACTTTGTCACCGTGGAAGCGACTAAAGATAATGGGGCAACTTGGATAACTTTAGATGGTTACGATTCTAGTAGAGAAGAGGAATGGCGATTGGCTTATGATATTGGTTTAGATGGAAACGCTGATTTAATTCAATCCCATCAGATTGGTTTATCTGGCTTTTTTGAAGCAGGGGACGTCATTTACCTACGTTTCCGCTTGGTCTCTGACCCACTGGTAGAAGGCTGGGGTTGGATGATTGATAATTTAGCCATTAAATCTGAACTAACGGCCGTTAAAGAATTGCCTGAATCGGTGGCTTTGAAAAATTTCCCAAATCCATTTACGGTTTCGACTATTCTAGCATATAGTTTGCCACAAAAAAGTGAAGTTCGAGCAGCTTTATACAGTTTGGATGGAAAATTAGTCAGTCATTTATTCCAAGCTACACAGCAAGCTGGACAACATCGGTATCAAGTGAATACGAGTAGCTTGGCTGCTGGCACTTATATTTGTCGATTTATGGTGGACGGTACAGAAAAGACCTTAAAATGGATTAAGCATTAATGCTTCATTTTTTTGAATTAAATAAGCCTGTATCAATTGTTTTGATACAGGCTTATTTTTTGCCTCTTTTTATTACAATTTTCCCTCTAATACTTCAATCGCCTTAGCCAAAGCATCATCTCGCGCCCCTATCATTTCTTCCACGCTTAAAGGCACAAAAATATCAGGATTAACCCCATAGCCCACAAATTCTCGACCATCGGGATAGGTATCTTTTTTAGTACAAATTCTAGCCCAAGCGCCGCCAGGTAATTTGAAAGACATTGGTTGCCCAGTACTACCAAAAGACTTTTGACCAATAGTAGTAGCTCTCCCTTCTATACCATCTAGAATAACTAAAAAGTCTTCGGCGGCAGAGCCAGTGTTATTGCCAAATAATACGATTAATGGAACGGTTAATTTTTTAGCAGTTATATCATTCTTATAAGTCATCGTATCACCTTTATACCAATGAATACCTTTACCCATTTCATAAGCTTCCAAGAACCAATCAATTTCATCTTGTTCCCAACCGTCAAAATTTTCTTCCATGACCATGCCTGTTCCCCAAGCTTTATAAGCGGCTTTATGTTCCCTTGTTTGCCACAGCGAACCAATTAATCGCTTTTGGTCCGTGAAGTATTTTAAGATTTCTGCGCCTGTTCCTGAGTTGCCGCCTCCGTTTTTTCGCAAGTCAATAATAATACCTTTGCTTTGGTATAATTTGGGTAATGCTGCTACAAATTTGGTAACCACTATCGTATCACTAAACGTATTTAAGTCAACTTTGACGATGCCTTTATCCAAAGTATGTAACTCAAAAGGTGTCCATTCTTTATTCTTTTTGGCAAACTTTCCTCGACTCGTTTTGGTGTGTAATCGGGCAGCATGTACTGCTGTTTTTCCATCAGGGCGAATGAATTCCATTGTCCTTATTTGCGTCGTATCCGTTAGGTGCATAGACCAAGCACTAATCGCTTCATTCCATAATTCATGCTCAGTGGAAGCAGAGATGTAAGGAATTATTTTTTCTTGCAAATAGGCTTTCGTCGGTTGCCCATTAATTTTGACCAATTCCGAACCAATAGGCACATTCTCTGCATAACCATTAAAGACATTGTCTACATAGAACCGTTGGTTAATATGCTTAAAAAAAAGCCGACTATAAACTTGACCTGTTCTAATCTTTTTTGGTAACCAAACATCCGTATGCCCATCTTTTAATAATGCACAAAATTGTTGTAATTCTCCATAATACTCAAAGGTATTTTTGGTGGCTAAAACCCTTGGAATAAATACTTGATAGGCACTATCCCAATTGACTTCTGTTTGGTCAAAAAATGCAAAATTATACTTCGCTTCTGACCAAAATTGAGCTAAACCATAGAGCTTTTCTTCGTCA
>CALFWI010000187.1 GCA_937928615.1 uncultured Saprospiraceae bacterium
GTGCATAATACGGGCGTACAAAACATTCCTGATGAATTGATTCATGAGCAAATTGCTATCTTAAACGAAGATTTTCAAAGCTTAAATGCAGACCAAGCAAATGCTAGAGATATGTATAAAGCGATTGCTGGAAATGCAGGCATTGAGTTTGTTTTAGCAACTACTGATCCTGAAGGAAATCCAACGAATGGTATTACTCGCACAGAAACAGCCGTAGAAACTTTTGTTGATTTAAATTTAGACATTACTACGCTATTAGAAGCTGCGGCAGAGTGTGGTTTAGATTTTACTTGTATCCAAGAAAAACTTTTAGTCGGTGGTTTGGAAGAAGGCGCGGCAAATGGCGCAGTCCAAATGGATGATGTAAAGAGAAGTGATAAAGGCGGCATCGACCCTTGGGATACCGATAGATATATCAATATTTGGGTCGCTAATTTAAATATTGACTTCTTAGGGCAATCCATGCCCGCTATTTTAGGTTTCGCTTATCCTCCAGCAGGCGCTCCGAATTGGCCAGCAGAGGTTTTTGAAGAAGATTTAGCTTCTATTGCTGGTGTCGTCATTCACCATGAAGCATTTGGTAGCAGCAATGCAGGAGAAGGTTTATTGGGCAATTTAGCAGATGGTGGTCGAACGACTACGCATGAAATGGGACATTACTTTGGTTTACGTCATGTTCATGGCGACGGAGGATGTGATGAAGATGATGGCATTAGTGATACGCCCCCAGCAGATGCAAGTGTGCAAGCACAAGCTGACCCAGAAAATCTACCCGTTTGTGAAGAACTCTACAGTATTAATACTTGTGATTCGGATGATTTACCAGACATGGTAGAAAACTATATGGATTATAACGCCATCACTTGTCAAAATTTATTCACCCAAGAACAAGTGGATATTATGCGAGCGATGTTGGAAGGCCCAAGAGGTGGTTTAATTGGACAAATGAGTACAACTAGTACTGCGGAAGAAATTGCCGCTACTCAAGGTTTTGACGTCTATCCTAATCCGACAGCTGGTACTTTAAATTTATCTTTAGCAGGTTATAATATTGCCGATTTCCAAGTTCGCGTACAAAATATTTTAGGCGCTGAAGTTGCGGTAACTATAACTAACGGCAATACGCAAATTGATATGAGTCAATTAAACAATGGCGTTTATTTAGTCAATTTAGTGAAAGCAGATTTACAGATTGTTAAGAAGGTTTCTGTATTGACAAGATAATAGTATTATTCAGTATTTACAAATTTTCTCGTCGGGTGACTAGCGTCGTCCGATGAGAAAATTCTTCAAAGATTACCACACAAAAGACATCAAAACAAAACTATGGTTTCAACAGAACGATGACAACCAAACTTAACATTCTTTTGAATTATTATTTAAAAAGGTTGAAGCAGGCAGTATTACTGTCTGCTTTTTTTATTAAAAACGGAAAGAGGTTATTTCTACGATTAGAAATAGCCTCTTTTTTTTGATAAAAAATTTAAAAAATCCCCACCACCTTGCAGCGTCTTCTATACCGCTAGGTAATAGGTAGTAGATGCATCTATTAAAAATCGATTTTCGCCCTTTATTAACCTAAGTTTCTCCTATTACCTCATTAGTGACAACACAGGAATAAATTGAGCCAGAGTACACTTTATTTCTACCTCGTCACTTAAGCGCAAGTAGACAATAGGAGAAACAAATAATTCATTTAACATGAAGCAATTTCTCCGATTTTTGATAGGCAGTACCTTATTAATAGTATGTTTAGCAATCCCTCAACAAAGCATTGGGATGACTACTATTACGGAAACACCTACTGATTTATTTGAACGTTATCAATGGTTAAACCAAAAAATTGACATTGCTAATTGTGACGCTACCAAAGTGATTGAATACCAAGGCGATGGTAGAAATAATAACTATATCCATATTATTGAAGACGGAGTAGGCAAACTTTATAATGCTTGGGGATTTCAATTCTGTCGAAATGCTTCCAATGATAATTGTCTAGCTAGTTTTAATTTAGATACTCCCTTATCAGAGTGGAACTGTGGGGAAGCAGCTTGCAAGCAATTATCTGAAATATGTCCAGGGGAAGCAGTCTATTTCCGACTAGACCGCTATTTCTATAAATCAACCCTTGGCCCTAACTGCGAACGAAATTGTGATGCAGTAACTAACGTAACCGTTTCCCCTAATGACTTTGCTACTTTTGACGATTTAACAGGCATCCGCTTCAACCCTCCGACGACGACAACTTACACGATTACCTACACCGTTGGAGAAGATAGTGGCCGAATAGGAGGCGATTGTGATGATACAACTGTTCCTTGCAGCGTAAAAATCAAAACGCAACAAGTCTGTGTTATCGTAAACGATTGTGGGCGTTGCGATACGCCTGTAGCAGCCGCAGATTTACTCAATCGTATTGGGGAAGGTTGGTCAGCCCCCTATAATGGTGCAGTAATAATCGAGCACTTTGGGCCAGAAACAGACTACTTCTATGAGTTTAAAAATAAATGTCCTTATGGCAGGAACAATGACGACACTATTAATTTTAATAGTTATTTCTACGCTTGTAGTGGCAATTTGATTTGTTACGCAGGGAAAAAAGGGTATGGTACCTCAAATCTATCCAATTGTTCGAATAACCCTTAT
>CALFWI010000188.1 GCA_937928615.1 uncultured Saprospiraceae bacterium
CCTTACCAGCAACACGGTTTTTAATCAAAACTTATTCTTTCTCAAAAGTACGTACTGCATTCAAAATTTCAAAAAACTGCCCAAAAGAGATTTGTCCATCTACGCCTAATGGTTCACCTATACCACCTTCATTAATATTTGCCATTACTTGGTGAGCGGTGTTGGTCGCAGGGTCAAAAGACAAGAAGGCAATGACCCCAGGGTCTGCGCCATTATGCTCGATACGCCCGGCATCCGTTAAATCCCAAAAGACACCGTGAATTTCTCCTGCTTCCATGCCTTCAGGACTTTGACGTTGGAATAAAGTTTGATAGCTTTCCTTAGATAAAAGAGTGCCATTGCCTGCTGCCCCTTTCATCATTTCTAGTAAATATTTACTCAACATTTCATTAGAAGTATTCACAAAACCATCTGGATAAGAAGAGTGACCATATTCTGGCAAAGGATATGCCTTTCCAATATATAAACTAGCTAATTTATCTTGGTTTGATTGATTGCGGTCGTAGCCAGTATTGGTCATGTTTAAGGGGTCAAAGATGTTTTGTTTAACAAAATCGGCATAACTCATTCCTGTTTTAACTTCAATCAAATAAGCCGCTAAAGAAGCACCGATATTACTGTATTCGTAAGTTTTTCCTGGACCTTCTTCCAGAAAAGTGTCTTCGTCAAATAATGGACCAGTCTCCGAATAAACCGCTTGTAAATAATCGCCCAAGGCATGTCCCTTACCAACTACTACACCAAAATCTAAGATAACCTGAGCCGATGGTAAGAGCATATTTTCGCCTTCTTTGATGTAATATTGTAGCTCATAAGTTTCATCAGAATCTTCCAAGCCTGCGGTATGCGTTACCAAATGTTTGATGGTAATCGGGGCAGTATTATAGGGGTTTGCCATGTCAAAAGGCAAAATATCATTGATGGCTGTTTCTAAAGTAAAGTGTCCTTGTTCAATCGCTTTCATGAGCGCTACCCCAATGAATGTTTTGCTAATAGAACCAATTGGTTGAGTGGTTTGATTCGTGTAGTCGATACCTTTTTCAACATTGGCTAAACCAAAGGCTTGTTGATAATTAATTGCACCCTCTTTGATAACGGTTACGGCGAATCCTGGTAATTCGGAAGCATCGTATAAGTCCGTTAGTTGTTGGGTAAAGGCAGTTGTTTTTGGGTCGATTGGTGGCTCAATGATACTAATGTTTTTCTTGCAATTCGTGCATAAAAGACATAGCAATACTAGGCACATTAAAGGTGAATACTTCATGATTAATTAATTTTTAGTGGAGTGATTTAAGATTTATTTTTTGAAAAATAGTTGTTGTATCTAAGACTGTTTTAAAAAGAAATACACTTAGTCTAAAACAAAAATATTTTATTTTGACACGGAGAAAAGCTGTTGAAAGTCATGACTGATGGTGTTTTGAAAACATGCTGAAAAGAAAACAGGAAAAATCATATTCCTCAACCGTATCTCTCCGTGTCAAAAATTTTTATTTTTCGTTTGCTATTGCTCTACCGTAACGCCAACTTCCGAGATATAAATTCCCGAAAAAAGGCCCAAACCATCTTCCACATTCCCATAAACAGTGCTAGATTCTGATAAAAAATCACTATCATTTTGGATAGGCCCCGCATTGCTCGAATAGAATTTATAAGCATCCTCCGATAAGGTTTGTAAATGAATATAAAGCTTACTGGTATCCAAGATAACGTTAGTTAAATGCGCTTTACTTTCCCCTGGAAAAGTAGCCGCAGATAAGTAGGCTTCCCCCGATTTGGCAATGCCAGAAATAGTAATTGCTTGCCCATTTAACCCGTCATCTTTAAAAATAAAACCATTACGGACATATCTTTGCGCTTTGTTAGGAATCGCACTTTCTGGAATTTCGACCACAAAAGGCCCTCTGTCAATACGTTCTTGGGTTAGAGAATCTAGCTCATATCCGTTAAAGAACATTTTTAAATAATAGTAATTTTTTTCGGCAAGGTCATTTAAAGTAAAACTAAAAGCATAGGCATTATCGCCTCCATATTGTACGCTTGTATTGCTGAGGTCTACACCTGCTGGCATCTTACCGATGGCACTTGCCGTCGTCAATCCATTGGCACTTGCCTCGATTCGGTAATTCGCTCCAGTTTTTGGATAGAAACTAGCCGTAAATTCTCCAATATCTAGGTCAGGTGTTTTTTGATACACCATATTTTCTTTGAAGACCTCATTTTCATAAATCACTACTTCTGCGTTTTCTAATGCTTCAATTTTTACATCCTCATAAAAAATAAAGCTTTTTGTAACGGTCGCACTCAAGGGTTCGGTATTATTAAATAAACCATTGAGGACGATTTGATTTGCTTCTTCGCTAAGGTCTAACTTTAATTCTTTGTAGCAGCTTTGACAAAGGAAACAGACCATAAGGAAGAAGATTGTATTTTTATAATAATTCATTTTTATTTTTTTAGAAGTCAGACCGTTTATTTCATAAACTGTCAGAAGTGAGATTCGAGAGATAGACAATATCTCGCATCTGACTTCTTACAGAAAAATTTGCCAGCCCGTTCCTTCAGGGTCGGAATTGCCATCCCTCATGGCCTGACATCTGATAAGGAAATGGTCTCTTTTTAAAATTCCAATTGATAACTAACCGTCGGCATTAAAGGAAAAGGCGAAAAGGCATTAATTGTACTTTCCACGCCATTCGGGTTGTCAGCAGATGGATTGAGTTGGACATCGCCACTAAAAAAAGAAGGATTGAATTTGTTGTAGGCATTGGTCAAGCCAAAAGTCCATTCAGCAGCGTTTCCTTTTTTAGTCGTTATTGTCCGAACAGCGGATAAATCTAGTCGATGATAGTCAGGTAGTCGATAATTATTTCTTTCGGATGCAGTTTGATTGATACCAGGATTATTATTGGTGATATTAAAGACATTACTGCCTGTATTGGGAAATTGAAACCAAGCAAATCTATCATCATATTTAAAATTAGGATTCAAATGATTAGCCGTTGGGACGGTTACAAAAGCACCAGAGAAAAAGACCCAAGTACCATTAAAAGTCCATTTATCGTTAAATTTATAATTGGCAACGACTGAAATATCGTGGCGACGGTCATATTTATAAGGAAAAGTTTTACCAAAATTGATGAACTCAAATTGTCGATTCGTCCACGAAAGGGTATAGCCGAACCAACCTGTTAAGCGCCCTTTTTTCTTTTGTAAAAAGATTTCTGCACCATACGATTTACCCTGACCACTTTCGACTTTTTCTTCCCAATTTTCATTAGAAACCGAAAATTCAGCGCCCTCTTTGTAATCAATTAACTGATTCATGTCTTTATAATAGCCTTCGATTTCAATGCCGTATTGACCGATATTAAAAGCCGTTCCGAGTGAATATTGGGTAGAAGTTGGTGGTGTTATTTTTTTAGTGACGGGCACCCACAAATCCGAAGATTTACTCAAACTACTGCTCGTCAATAAATGAAGATATTGCGCCATTTGGGCATAACCCGCTTTGATAGACCAATTTTTATGGACTAAAAAACGAGCACTTAACCGAGGTTGAATAGACGTATAGGTAGTGTCTTCGACGGAAAAGGCAGAGGCATGAACGCCCATATTTATTTTTAGTTTTTTGCCAATGGCTAGATTGTCTTCGGCGTAAACAGCAAATTCGTTGGCCTTTATGGTATTGTCCGAAGAGGCACCACGCAAAGTTTGTTCCCCTGTTTTTTGAAAAAGGGTATTCACGCCAGGTTTAAACGTATGAAAGATAGCACTTGCACCAAATCGAATGGTATGATTAGGATTCAGAAAATAATGGTAATCCTGTTTAATCGCTAAATCATTAATGGTCGAACGATATTCGGTTTCTTGTAGAGAATTAGCGAGTAGAGATTCATCGGAACTGTCGACCTCTTTTTTCTGGGTAGAAAAATAGTTATAATTGGAAATATAAGCGGTCGTGTTCGCAAATAATTTATCACTAAATAAATGATTCCAACGAAAAGACCCCAAGCCATTTTGCCAACCTTCTCTATCTACTAATTTTTGTACGGCAAAACCTTCTTCTTTGGATTTTTCTCTAAATTTCAAAGCATCTCGGCTATAAAAACCACTTACGTAGAGTTTGTCTTTATTGGAAATTTTATAATTATATTTTAAATTAATATCACCAAAATTATAAGTGACCACACTCTTAAATCCCTTATCTCTTTGGGCGGCAATCGGCGCAATAATTAAATCTAATAACGTTCTGCGAGCCGAAACAGAGATAGAGCTTTTGTCTTTGATAATCGGACCATTAATGGTGAATTTAGCGGATAATAAACCGACAGATACCTTTTTTTTCCATGTTTGGTTATTGCCATCTTTGGTCGTAATGTCCAAAACGGAAGATAAACGTCCGCCATATCGAGCAGGAAAAGCGCCTTTGGTAATTTCAATATTATTGATGGCATCGGGATTAAACGTAGATAAAAAACCAAATAAATGATAAGGATTATACATCGGTACGCCATCCAATAAAATCAAATTTTGGTCAGCCCCACCGCCTCTTACATAAAAGCCCGCTGCCCCATCAATTCCTGGCTTTACACCTGGCAATAAAGTAATGGCTTTCAAGACATCTGCTTCGCCCGCCAAAGCAGGAATCGCTTTTAATTTTTTGGGGTCAATCCGCATGACACCAATTTGGGCGGATTGTACGGCATCTTCTGCTACTTCGACTGCCTTGGTGGAACTCACGACTATTTCGGTTAATTCATTCATCGCAGGTTGTAAGCGAATGGTAGATTGTTTGGAGGCAGTCACTTTAAATTCTTTAGTTTCATACCCTAGAAAAGACACCACGACCGTATGTTCGCCCGCAGGCAAAGTCAAGCTAAAAAAACCAAAATTATTGCTAGTAGTCGAGATAAAGCTAGTCTTTTCATAAATGGTCGCCGCAATCATGGCCTCGCCCGTGGTCGCATCTAATAAATAGCCAGAAAAGACTAGGTCTTTGACTTTTTGCGGTGGTTTATTGATTCGGTAGCCTATTTTTTTTGCTTGACTTTTATATAAAATAATTTGGTTGCCATCTGTCTTGTAAGTAATAGGATTGTTTTCCAATAGTTGGTTTAGAATGGTTTTAATCGTTCTATTTTTTTTAGGAAAAGAAAACAGCGTATGTGGGTCTAAATCATTGGGATTATAAATGAAGTTAACCGCTACTTGTTTTTCTATTTGGTGTAAAACATCCAGGGTGGTACCTTCTTTTATCTTTAGTTGGATAGTTTCCTCTAGGATATTCGTCTGTGCTTGAATCGTGTTGTTAAAGCATAGAAAAAACAAGGTGTAAAATAGTGTTTTTCCATAGCCTAAACCGTAGCTTAGACATTCTTGTCTGAGCAGCCACGATGTGTTCTCAGACAAGAATGTCCGAGCTACGTATTTATTAGTTAATTGCATATTCCATTATTTAATTGGGGGGATTGTGAATTAATTTTTTCAATATCAAAGCCATAAATTAATTGCAGGGTCGCTAAGATTTCTGCTAAAGTTTTATCAGTAAAAGTTCCTCTGACGGGGCAATTCAATAAATCAGTATTCGTTAAAATGACCTCTTTTTTATAAGCTTGATTGAGGTCAACTATCACTTCTTTAAATGGGGTGCCTTCAAAAGTTAAGGTCTTGGTCATCCAAAAAAGTTGATTGCTAGAAAAGGCGTCGGTCAATCCTAATTGCGCTGTTTGTGCATTGAGTTGAGCGGTCATTCCTTTGGTTAATAGCACTTTTTGGCTAGGCGCTTCCTTTTTCTGTACTTGTACTTTGCCATTAAGGACATAGACAAAAGCCGAAGTATTTTTATCAGCATCTGATTGCACATTAAATTTAGTCCCCAATACTTTGACCGCTAAATCATTGGTCGTAACAACAAAAGGCTGCTGTGGATGATGCGTGACTTCAAATACGACATCGCCCGTCATAGTGACTGTTCTAGTTTTGTTATCAAACTGTTTAGGATAACTCAATCTAGAATTTTCATTCAACCAAACGGTACTATTATCGGGTAACGTCACTTGTTTGGTTTCATTGGAAAGTGTTGCGACTTGTATCATTGCTATAGGTTGTAAAAAAGTCAGCCAACCAATAAAACCTAGGATAATTAATACAGAAGCAGCGGCAGAAAAACGCAGGAGTCGTTTTCGTAAAGGAATGACTTTTGTTGTTTTGGGCAATTGCTGATGCACTTTTGTTAACGCAGCATTGACATCAATTTTAAGTTCCCCTTGTCCTTTTTTCGCCAAGCGTGTTTTCTGCCAAAGAAATTTAATTTCTTGAAATTGTTTTTC
Source organism: uncultured Saprospiraceae bacterium (assembly GCA_937928615.1). GTDB lineage: Bacteria > Bacteroidota > Bacteroidia > Chitinophagales > Saprospiraceae > JAFMDF01. Next base: position 6,333 of record CALFWI010000188.1, read on the forward strand.
ATTTTCTCGATTGGCTTTTCGCCATTGGGCGAGTGCTTTTTTTGGGGTGGCGGATAATTTGCCATCTAGAAAATTGCAAATTTGTTGGTATCGAAGTTCTTCCATAAATAGCTTTTTTGCTTATTGACGGAAGAGGAAGAGTGATACCCTAGGTCTGAGGGAAATATTTTTAGAAATAGAAAGCGCTTCTTTAGCCGAAAATAGGCAAACCCGATATTTTAGGAAATGAGATTGGACTAATTTTTGAAGTAAACTAGTCTATGCTCCCCACTCATAACCTCCTCATTCCTAAGTATAAATCAAATGATTTTATATTTTAAAGAGGGGACGATAGGATTTATCCAAGCACTAACAACAACAATGATACTGTGAAATCCAAAATTAACGAATTAAAAAAAAGACAAACCAGTATTGGAGACAAAGAAGCCTTTGCTCGTTTGATCATGAATAATATTCCTCAGATCATTTTTTGGGTAAACGATAAATATGAAATTCAAGGGGTCAATAAACATTTCCTAACCACTTATAAAATTCCAGAATCAGCCGCAATCGGTAAAAAAGCCCATTTATTTACCATAGATATTAATGAAAAAGATGAGACCATTCACAAAATAGGAGAAGTATTCCAATCCAGAAAGACTATTTATAACCATACCCAACATTTTGAAATTGCAATAAAGGGGAAGCGATTACAACTTTGGGTCAGACAGAACTATATCCCTTTATTTAACACCAATAAAGAAATTAATGGGGTGTTAATCACGACTATAGATATTAGTAAACAAAAACTCGATGAGGCAAAACTAAAAGCCTATAATCAGCAGTTACTTCGGTCGAATAAAGAATTAGAACAATTTGCTTACATTGCTTCTCATGATTTAAGGACTCCGCTCACAACAATCATTAGTTTTATTCAAATATTAAAGAAGAGTGCTGCTCCTAAATTAAACCAAGAGGAGCTCCAAATGATGGATTTTATCAGTAAAGGAGCGCAGAATATGGAACAATTGGTGAACGCTATTCTAGAATTTTCAAAAATTAATAACGGCGAAATTAAATTAGAGACCATTGTGCTTGCTGAGGTAATGGAGACTATTCAATCAGAAATACAGGCGATTTTAAAAGTTAAAAATGCCACGCTGCATTTTAAGGAAATCCCAGAGACCATAATAGCGGATAAAGTAAAAATAAAACAACTCCTGCAAAATTTAATTACCAATGCGGTCAAGTTTTCGAAAAAAGGAGTTGACCCAATTATAAAGATTTTTGGTATAGAAAATGCGAATTATTGGCAGTTTCAAATAGTAGACAATGGAATAGGCTTAGAGGAAGCGTATAGTGATAAAATATTTAAATTATTTCAACGACTTCATAACGCTACAGAGTATGAAGGAACAGGTATTGGCTTGTCTCTATGCAAAAAAATAGTTGATTTACATGAAGGGGAAATTTGGGTGGAAAGTGAATTGGGAAAAGGAAGTACCTTTCATTTTACCATCAAGAAACTGGCTCAAACAGCTAAGCAAGAGAAAATGTTAGGCAATTTATTTTGAAAATATCCAGTTCATCACCTACTAAAGAAAGTAGGCAGTAAACAGTGGCAGTAGGCAGTTAAGCCTTTGATTTTCAAACCTGAAATTTTGTGCAAACACAGTTAACTGAACAGTCTCCTACTAAATTTTTCCTCTTCATCTATCTGTACTTCTTGAATCCCCTGATAATTAATTAAATACCCCAAAATGCCATAGAATCCCAGAAGGGTCATGTAAAAAAAACTCTCTACCCCAATCCAACTCTTGAATGGTAGATAGTTTTACATTTTTGTACTGATTAGGCAAATCGAGTTGTGTGATAGCTTTCCAGCATTTATCTAAATCATCCACTTCCAAAAATACCATAGCATTATCACACCATTTTCTGACATAATAATCTTGTAAATAAAAGCTTAAATTTTCATTTACTTTAAATAGAGACATCTTTGGAGAAAGGACCACTTCTTCAAATCCTAATGCTTGATAAAAAGCTTTGGATGTCGTATAGTTTTTTGCGCCGATAAAGGTTCTAATGCTTTTGGCCTGATAGTTCATTAGTCGTATAGTTTAGCGTTAATTTAGGCTAAAATAAAGAAATTTATTGAGAAAATAATAAATTAAGGTATAGGCGAACTTCAGTTCACCGAAAATTACAGCGGATGAAAGTGCTCGAATACCAATGAATGAACCATAAAAAGGGCATAAATGACTTTATAAAAATTAGCTCTAGATTGACCAGCATCTTTTACATCTAATTAACAATCCTTCACTATTCATTAATAACATCGCC
>CALFWI010000189.1 GCA_937928615.1 uncultured Saprospiraceae bacterium
AAAATAGGGATAAAACCCTACTCAACAATATAACCATAAAACAATATAGCCATTTGGGCATATAACTTGAGCTGCTCAATCTTTTAAAAATGTTCAAATCTTAACCTGTTAAAGTATAAGTATACTGGTTCAAAAGTCGGAAGTATGTTTCTTTTCCAATTTGTTAAACTCAAATCTATACTTGAAACTTTTGAACCAGTCTCTAACTAAAAATGCATAGAAATGAAACGAAGAACCGCAATCAGAAACCTAGCAGTAGGGGCAGGAGCTATGACGACGCTGATGAATCAGTCTTGTACAACTCCGCCCAATACTGCTGAAAAAAAATCAATTATCGAAAATTCCACTTTAAAAGGAAATGTCAATCATTCCGTTTGCCGTTGGTGTTATTCTAAAACACCTTTAGAAGAACTAATTGATTCCTCGAAAGATATGGGCATTCAATCCATTGAAATTACCAAACCCGACGAATGGGACCTCATTGTAAAAAAAGGGTTAACCGTTGGGATGGGAACGGCTGATTTTATCAGTTTGACGGATGGAATGAATAATCCAAAGAATCATGAAAAGGTGCTACAGCCGTATTTTAAATTGATTGAGAAAGCGGCGGACATGGGCATTAAAAACATCATCTGTTTTTCGGGCAATCGAAATGGATTGGATGATGAAGTTGGTTTGGAAAATTGTGCGGTTGGCTTAGATAAAATTGTCAAACATGCGGAAAAGCATAAGGTCATGATGGCAATGGAATTGCTCAATAGTAAAGTCAACCACAAGGATTATCAATGTGATAAAACCCCTTGGGGCGTAAAATTGGTAGAAAAAATTGCTTCTCCTAATTTTAAATTATTGTACGATATTTATCACATGCAAATCATGGAAGGAGATGTAATTGCAACGATTAAAAAATACCAAGATTATATTTGCCATTATCATACGGGCGGTGTTCCAGGGCGAAATGAAATTGATGAGACCCAAGAATTATATTATCCTGCGATTATTAAAGCCATCGTAGATACGGGCTATAAGGGATTTTTAGGGCAAGAGTTCATTCCTACTTGGGATGATAAAATGGCGGCGCTAAAGCATGGGGTGATGACTTGTGATGTGTAAGGAAGGGTATACCGCTTGAGGGGAAGTAGATTTAGGAACATAAAAGACATCGAACTTACACAAAAAAAGTGCTTAGTGTAGATTTTAATCTATCCTAAGCACTTTTTTATGGGCCTTAGCGAAGGTATAAATAATGAATGATACGCTGTCTGCCGATAGGTAGAAACGATAAATTGGTCGAAGAGAAAGTATAAAACAACTCAAGTTGCGGACAATTGTTAGATGGCTATATTGTTTTACTGTTATGGTGCTAAATAATTCTTAATTCGAGATTTTAGTCCCATTAGCAATATAACCATCAAACAATATAACCATTTCAGTTTCTCCGCAGCTTAGATTAAAATAATTAATAAACTTGCTATTTTACGAATTCATCATTCATCGTTCATCATTATTTTCCACTAAGTTCCTTCACTTTAAAATCAGCGTTTGCCTTATATTTCTCGCCAGTAATTTTTTTGTAAGCAGCTAAAGCATCTGCTTTATTACCCGTTGCTTCTAAAATATTGCCTTGTGCCCAGTAATACTTATCTGGAACAGCTGTACCAGCGGCGGTTGCTAATTCAACGGCTTTATTAATATGAGTAGCAGCATTGGCATTGTCTTTAGTTTTAGAAAAAGACTGTCCTAAGTAATAATGTACTTTGTCTGTTTCTTTTAGTGCTAAATGTGCTTTTCCTGCCTCAATAGCACCCGCATAATTTTTCCCAGAGTATAATTTTCCAACAATACTACCTGCTTTTTTCACCAATTGTACGGCGCGGTCTGCTTTTCCGCCCTTTTCTGCTAAACCTGCAGCAGAAATATAAGCTTTAACGGCTTCTATCTTATCTCCTTTACCATCTAAAGCTTGCGCTCTACCCATGTAATTAGAAGAATAATCAGGGTTTAATTCGATACCTCTTGCAAATAAAGTTAATGCCTCATCATAAGCTTTTGCTTTTCTTTTGGCAGAACCTAAATTATAAGCTGCTTTTGCCCCATTTTTTTTAGCTAGGGTAACGACCTTCTCATTACCTTCTGCTTCGGCTGCTTTTAAAGCTGCTTCGATTTGTGGATAACCTGTTTCATAATCTTTTGCTTTCAAACTTGCTAATCCTTTGTTGTACAAACTAGCTGCAGTGGCATCTTGGGCTACTAAAGAAGTAGTGAAGAGACCTAATGCTAAAACCATTAAAAATGTTCCTTTCTTAAAAAAATTCATGGGAAGTTGTTTAAGTAAACTCATAAATAGAAAATTGTTTTTGATTTAATAAATAAAATTTTGTTAGGGTAGTTTTCCAAACGGGCAAATTAAAAAAATGATTGGAAAAATTGTGTTAAGATGATGATAAAGTTGTAGATTTTTCCATTGTTTCAGAAGGTTTTGTACAAATTGAAATCAATTTTTGGACTTTGGTGCAATTATTCTATTTTTGTTTTTGTACAGGGGAACTTCAGTTCCCCCAAAAATTACTGGGAACTAGAGTTCTCCTATACAATATAAAACATGAAGCCAACCGAATTAATTTCTGTAGAAAATATATACAAGGCAAAAGTCAGACTTAAAAATGTGGCGACAAAAACGCCTTTGATGTACAATCATTTTTATGCTGAAAAGTATGAAGCTAACATTTACTTTAAAAGAGAGGATTTGCAAGTCGTTCGGTCTTACAAAATCCGAGGCGCTTATAATAAGATGGCTAGTTTGTCCAAGGAGGAATTAAGCAAAGGCATTGTCTGTGCGAGTGCTGGTAATCATGCCCAAGGCGTTGCTTTCGCGTGTCAAGCACTAAAGGTGAAAGGAAAAATTTATATGCCTAGTACTACGCCCAAACAAAAGATTAAGAAAGTCAAATCTTTTGGGAAGCAATACGTCGAAGTACTACTGATAGGAGATACTTTTGACGATTCGTATGCCGAGGCTCGGAAAGATGCCACCGCCAATAAATTAGCCTTTATCCATCCTTTTAATGATGAAAAAGTAATTGAAGGGCAGGGAACAGTTGGTTTAGAAATATTGGAAGATTGTGAAAAAGATATCGATTATATATTTGTGGCGATTGGTGGCGGTGGCATTATTTCTGGGTTGGGTAGTTATTTTAAACAAATGAGTCCTGAAACTAAAATAATCGGCGTAGAGCCTGCTGGTTCACCAGGGATGAAAACGTCTTTAGATAAAGGAGAGGTAGTTACATTGGAAACCATGGATGTTTTTGTAGATGGCGCCGCTGTCCGTAGAGTAGGGGATTTAAACTTTAAAATCTGTCAACAAGTAGTCGATGATATTATTATTGTACCCGAAGGGAAAGTTTGTACGACCATCTTAGAATTATATAATGAAGAAGCTATTGTGGTGGAACCTGCAGGTGCTTTATCACTGAGCTCCTTGGATTTTTATAAAGATAAAATAAAAGGTAAAACGGTGGTTTGTTTAATTGGTGGCGGGAATAATGACATCACTCGAATGGAGGATATCAAGGAACGGTCTTTATTATACGAGGGAATCAAGCATTATTTCATCATTCGGTTTCCTCAAAGGGCAGGTGCTTTAAGGCAGTTTTTGAATGACGTGCTAGGCCCAAATGACGATATAACCCATTTTGAATACAGCAAAAAGAATAATAAGAATGCGGGGCCTGCTTTGGTGGGCATTGAATTGAAAAAGAAAGGAGATTATGAGGGTTTAATTGTTCGGATGAAAGAATATAAAATTGATTATCAGACGATTAACGACCAGAAAATGTTGTTTAATTTTTTGGTGTAATCTAGTTTTCTAAGTGGCGGGAATTTTATCCGTGTTATCAATTCATCCGTGTTGATTTTTTTTTAACAATTGCAAACCAACTCGTCGGATGACGATAGTCATCCGACGAGTTGGTTTAAATCATCCGATGCCGATAGCTATCGGCACAGTCATCGGACGATTTAATCTGGACTTATTGAGAATTTACACACATCACAGCTCACAGAGTTATGTTACTAACAACAACCACTATTAGGGTCACAAACAGCGCCTTGGTCAAACCCTAAATCAATCG
>CALFWI010000190.1 GCA_937928615.1 uncultured Saprospiraceae bacterium
GTTCCTTCAGAACCATCTAAGGTAAATTCATCTCCTTTTTTATAGTGCGCATTGATTTTGAAACCAAATTTGTCAGAAACTTTAGTGGCATGTCTTGCTGAAACCCCTAAGGTATTCAACTCTCCACCCATCAATTCTACCGTCGTTCCTGGAGCGTCAATAGGACTCTTCGTGATAAAGTGAACAACACCAGTTGTTACTCCTGGGCCATATAATGCAGAACCTGGACCACGAACTACCTCAATACGAGCAATATCAATGGTATTCAATGGCGAATTTAAGACATCGAAAGTACCTAAACCTGGCCCTACTAAACTTCTATAATCCTGTATAGGGAAAGTTCCTGTACCAAATAAACCAGAACCACCCCTTAATTCGATATTAATCCGTGCAGCGGATTGTTGTTGAATTTGCACCCCTGGCGCATTGATTAATGCACGAGCTGCTTCTACGTTAGGCGTAGCGACTAATTTTCTCGCACCAATAACGGTAATAGAAGCAGGCGCTTCTTGTACTTTCTCTCGTTTTCTAGAAGCGGAAATAACGACCTCTTGTCCAATAATCGCACTTGACTCTAAAGTAATATTTAAAGCTGAATTAGGACTAGATACCGTCATTGTTTTAGGTGCAAAACCTGTATAACTGACTTCTAAATTCCAGGGGAGTGGTTGGTCACTCGTAATCGAATAAGCACCATCCAAATCGGTACTAGCACCAATAGTCGTACCGACAATAATGACATTGGCACCAATTAATGGCTCGCTTAAGTCGGCATCTGTAATGACCCCGCTAATAGTTGTTTGAGCTTGCAAGGCTACTGTAGACAGCAACATCAAAGCGCATAAAATGTTAAATAAACGTTTTAGCATTTTAGTGAGTTTTAATTTTAAAATTTGAGACATTATAGTTTCAGCTGACCAATTTTGAATAGTTGTTGCAATTGATTGATGTTGAGTAAAATGCAATTAACTGGAACTATTACAAAAAATGTTGGACGGAACTGATTGTATACTGAATGATTAGTGATAAAGACCTTAAAGCAACTATTAATCACCGGATGCTTTAATAACTCTATCACTAGTATTTACAAAAAAATGTTATGGTTATAAAAATTATTTTTAAAATCTCATAGGAAGGGAATCTTTATAGGAAATAGAAAGGAAAGGCAAAAGTGGTTTTTCGTTTTGTGTTGATATGCCTGTTATTTCAATTTATTCCTATTAAAATACCCAAATAAAAACCCAAAAAACGTGATTTATTAAAGAATCATTTAATGATACGTAAATTAGGTTATAGTGTATTAATTTGAATGATTTGGGGAAATGTAAATAATTGAAATTGTTAAATAAATACTGTTTCGTTTTGATAATATAAACGCTAATATATCATATTTTTTTAGTATTCCTATTATCATAAGGAATAGTTGTTTAAAAATAGACAAAAATAAATATGATTTGATTGTTCCCAATAATGTAAAAAGATTTTTGGAATAGAAAAGATTGTATTCTTTTTTAGTACTTTTGAAGCGAAGATTATTTGGTTATAAGTAGACCAAATTTCTATACTGATGCGCTAAAAAAAAGTAATCAAGTTCCATTCTTATTAATATGCAACAACACGTTCGGTTAAGATTATTGTCCAATTTTGTGATTTTTTTTATGTTAATCGCCATTGCTTGGTGGTCAGTATTGCTATTCACTAAGAACAGAGATGCTTTTTTAGCCAAATCAGAATTGAATAAAATAGGAATGGTAGCAGAAGGCTTAGTTCAATCAGATAAAGACTTCTTCGAAACAGAAATTTATCAGAAGCTAGAGATAGAATACAAAAGACAAGAATGGATGATTTTAGGAGAATCTATCGTTTTTGTACTGAGTTTAATTGTTGGTGTTTATTTAATTAATCGAGGATATAATAAAGAAATAGCGGCAGCCCAACAACGTCGAAATTTTTTATTATCTATCACCCATGAACTAAAATCACCTATTGCGTCGATTAAATTAGTCTTAGAAACTTTTATTAAACGGGAGTTAGGCGCTAAGCATATCAACCAATTGTCTAGTAATGCCCTGAAAGAAACAGACCGATTAAATGATTTGGTGAATGATTTATTATTAGCGGCCAAAGTGGAAACGGCTTATACGCCTTATTTAGAAACCATCCATTTACAGCAGTTTTTAGGAGAAATTATTGAACGTTTACAAAATAAATACCCTGCGGTTGAATTTGGGTTTCGTCAACCTGATGAAGAAATTATTATTCAGGGGGACAAAACAGGACTCACTTCTGTGGCCGTTAATCTATTAGAAAATGCCGTAAAATATGGTGCGGAAAATCCAAAAGTGTCTATTGTTTTACGACAAAATGAAAAAGGGTTAATTAATTTAGAAGTTGCGGATAATGGCATAGGTATTTCCGACAAAGAAAAAAATAAAATTTTTGAACGCTTCTATCGAGTCGGAAATGAAGACACTCGCAGAACAAAAGGGACTGGATTGGGTTTATACATTGTCAATCAAATAGTCTTGGCACATAAAGGGACTATAGAAGTATTAAATAATCGACCCAAAGGCACTATTTTTAGTATTTCTTTACCTGTCAATGACGTATAAATGATTGATTTATAGGAATTTTACTAAAACTTGTTATCGGTGAATTCATTCGCCTTTATAAAATCTGGTTAATCCAGGGCGAATTCATTCTACCTATACAGATAAACTTTGACGCTATTCTTCTGGTACTAAATTACCCTGAAAAGGTAAAATCTGAATAGCCCTCCCGATAGCCTATCGGGAAGGTTATTCAAACTCAATCCCTTCGGGATTTATCATACAGAGAGATTTTAGTAATTTTTTATCTATACCCGTCGAATGAATTCGACGATACGTTTGAAAATTTAAAACTACAGCCTATGCGAATTTTGTTAGTAGAAGACGAAGAAAATATTAGAGATGTTGTTAAATTAAATCTCGAGTTAGAGAATTATGAAGTAGTAACAGCAGGAGATGGTAAGACGGCACTCAAGCATTTTAAAGAACAACATTTTGATGTTATTTTGTTAGATGTAATGTTGCCTGAAATTGATGGCTTTCAGGTTTGTGAACAAATACGTTTAACAAATATGAGTGTACCTATCATGATGCTAACTGCTAAAGATACGGCAATAGATAGAATAACGGGGCTTAAAAAAGGAGCAGATGATTATTTGACGAAGCCATTTAATTTAGAAGAATTATTATTGCGGGTTAATAATTTACTAAAACGAAGTAGTAAATCACCTGAAAATACGCCTGAAATCTATGAATTTGGGGGACATAAAGTTAATTTTGTAACTTTTGAAGCCCAAGGCAATAACGGTACGTTTACGTTGACGAAAAAAGAGGCGATGCTGCTAAAATTATTGGTAGATAGACAAAATGAAGTGGTGTCACGTCAACAGATTCTACAAGCAGTTTGGGGGTACGACGTCTATCCTTCTACTCGAACCATAGATAATTTTATTTTGTCTTTTAGAAAATACTTTGAAGATAATCCCCGAAAACCCAGTCGGTTTTTATCTATTCGTGGCGTAGGGTATAAGTTTGTTGGATAAAAAAGAGCATTAGATTTTTTTGGCATATCCAAATCATAAATCATAATTCATACATCTTAAATCATAAATCTGTGTGGTGAAAACTAGACGGATGTATGATTTAAGATTTTAGAAAACTACTCATTCAAACAATAAAGCCATTAATTCATAGCCTCGCATTTCGTCTTCCAAATAGTCTAATTGCCCATCATTGCCATTCACCAAATAGCATAAGGTTGTTTTAGTAGCAGGAAAATAAGCAATAAATGCTTGATAGCCTCTCATAGAACCACCATGTCCAATAGCATTTCTATCGGGCGTATTTCCTTTTAAATTAAACCAACCTAAACCAATTCCTGCATTTTTGAAGGAGTAATCTTTGGTAGATTGAGTAGCATCTTTTTCAGGAGTTGGTAGCACAACATTTAAGTCATTGACGATAGCTGAATTCAGTAAGCCACCTCCTTGGGTAACCACTGCCTGCATGTATTTTTTTAAATCAATGACATTAGATACAATTCCTCCTGCCATAGAGGTATGAGCAAAAGCCATTTCCGTTCGGTCAATCAGCACTTTATTTCCTTCTTCATCCGAATAACCTCTGACCACTGCTTTTGGAATATTCGTATCTTGTTTAAAGAAAGTATTGGTCATGCCGAGCGGTTGAAAAATCCGTTCTTGGTATAAAGTAGCCCCCGTTTTTCCAGTAATATTTTCTGCAATGATGCCTAGCAAAACAAAGTTGATATTGGTATATTTTCGTTGGGTACCTGGTTCAAATTTAGCAGGCTGATTGAAAATATAGCGTAATTCTTCCATAGCAGAAATAGGTTGGCTAGGATTGTTGAAATAATCCAAACTATATTGGATATTATCGAAAAAATCTGCTAATCCACTAGTATGGTCGAGTAATTGTTGAATAGTTATTTTATCAGAATTGGTGATTTTATTAGCCAAATCAGGAGATAAATATTGACTCATGACATCGTCCAATTCTAGCTGTCCTGCTTCTACTAATTGTAAAATAAGCGTAGCGGTAAATGTCTTCGTAACACTTCCAATTCGACTAATATTACAAACTTGCATGGGGATTTGATTAGGTAGGTCCGCATAGCCTGCTGCGCCTGCCCAAAATCCTTCGGGCGAATCAATTAGCATGGTCATTCCGGGTAACCCGTCGACAACTCTGTCTTTTATAAAAGCATCAAAAAGGTCACTTTTGGGATGCGTGTTTTCGAGCGTGTTTTCACAGTCATAAACAGTTGCCACAACAATGGCAGGTTCTTTAACACATGCAGCTAAACTAAAAAAAATAGTCAACACAAATAGGAAATAAGTAATTTTCATAGTTTGATTTTTAGTAACGGATAAAAAATAAGTTGGACATTTAGTCTTTAATTCCCCACAATCTGCTCCGATTTATCAGAGGATTTATTACCCCACGGATTATAGTTGTGCTTCGTAACTTGTCCCAGTTAATTCCGATTCTTCGTTGCATTTTCAATTGGGATTTTAAGCGGAGTTATTTTTTAGCATTATTTAGATTAGAACAACTGAAGAGCTACCCCTAATTTTAGTAAGGAATTGACGCCAAGGGGAAACGATTCATTGATAGCAAAAGGCGCAATTAATAGGAATTCTTGACGAGCAAACAGCGTGACTGGTGTCTCCTTATTTTTGCCAAATTGATATCCCAAACCGAATCCAACACTAGCTACGCCACCAGGTTTTCCTAAATTAGTAGCAGCTGCATAAATGCCATCATTTTGGACAAAGGTGGTCTGGGATGGCAAAGCGTGTAAATACCCTAAACCTGTTATGCCATGCAATTGGAAACCATTGTGAAATTGCCATTCATATTGTGGTTTCCAAGCTAAATAAGCTGCTTGAAAAATGGATTCGTGTTTGAAATACCCCAATTCTATATGGTGAACCTTGCGATAGATGCCGTTTTGTTTTTTGGTAAAAGCAATGGCAACCGTCCCACCCAAGTGAAGGGGATTTCCTTGAGGAAAAGGGCTTAAGCCAAAATTTTCATTGAAAATCGAAAAGCTAAGGCTTGTTTTGTTTGCTTGGGTTGTTTGGGCAAAGGAGTGAGTCGTTATTGCCACTAAGCATAGTAAGAGTAAACCTATATTCTTCATATAATTAAAGGTTGATTTTTATTGGATGGATGCGTTTAAATTATTGGATAACCCCGAAATGCTTCGGGGTTATCCAGTAATAGGGGAAGTCTATTCAATCGTAAATTTCTTAGTTTCCATGTATGTTGTTCCTGCTTTGTCTAAGACGGTAATGAACACTTCAAATTCGCCTGTTACATCAATATTTTCTACTAAAAAATGCTCTTCAAATTCCCATTTATTTTTATCCGAATAATCTTCAACAGTAACATCTACATTAAGAACTGGAATCTCAATTTGCACATAGTCAATCCCTTCGCTATCTTTTATCTTTAATTCCAATCTCAACTTTTCGCCTTCGGACACTTCATTATGTGTATTTAAGACATCGATATTGATGGTGTTGATAGATAATTCGGTATCACAGGAAAATAAAAAACTAGCTGCGATAGCTAAACATAAAAACTTCAAATTTTTCATAACAATCTATTTTAGGTGGTTTTAAAAATTACATTTAGACAAACTGATTCCAGCCTTAATTACTATCTAATTAGGGGGGATAGGGCTTAAAATCAATCTGTAAATTCGATTACACCTATAAGACTATTCAGAAAAAAGATACACGTAGTCGATTTGCATTTTTTTTATAAAAAAAATGGTAGCCACAATTAAGGGCTACCATCCAGTCCATTACTATTTAATTTTGGGATATGCTATGGGCATTGTTAAATACAGTTGGGTGATTGTGGGATATTATATAGATAGACTGGATTTTTTTAGAAATGGTTGGGTCG